>QKAI01000174.1 GCA_003246505.1 Spirochaetaceae bacterium
AGCTCCCGGCATATGTCAAAGGCCTGCTCCACCCGGAACCCGCCTTCCAGGGCTTTGTCGCAGGCGGCGGCGATGACCGGTCCGTCGGCGGTGGGGTCGGAATAGGGAATCTGCATTTCCAGGTAGGAGGCGCCGCCGGCGATCAGGGCGCGGCCGATCTTCAGGGAATCCTCCACCGTGGGATATCCTGCGATGAAATGGGTCATCAGTGTGTCTGCCATAGGCCTCTCCTCCCAAACGATTCTATACAGAGAAACATACCCGTTCCCGGATGATACTGTCAATAGAATCGTTCAGATAAATCCATGAAAAAAACACGGGTAATCCCATGGCTCGGTTATATATTTGTTTACTAAAGGAGATTTTCATGAGAAAAACGATCGGTCTCATTCTTATTGCCATTGCCCTGGCATTTTCCAGCTGCAGTTCGGGTACTGACGGATCCGATTCCGACAACGGGAATTTATCCTGGATTTCAATCCCGTCTAATGGAACAACAAATGCTACTGTGCTCAATGGAATCCTATCCATTACATTTTCCAAGACAATGAATGGGGTCATTAATATAGAATACAGCAGTACCCTAGATCCTTTTATCGACGGGGAGAGCTGGTCAGTCGACAACAAAACGCTTACCATTACCCTGGGAACCGGCTTAGATGATAATACCGTATATTATTATACTTTGAATCCGACAGGAACGGCTCAGACTATGGGGAGTCAGGACGGGGAATTGGTACCGGTGAATACAAGGATAATATTCACAACGGACAATTGAATTTTTCAAGGCATAAGTTCTGCCCTGGCTCTTCAATAGTTCTTACATAGGATGCGTTTCACCTACTATGGTTATGAAACGGAAATACCCACCCTTGATAGCGATCTTCCCCCTCCTTTACCCTGTCCTATCGGTGCGCATCAAGGAAGACGACACGGACAAGAATGTACTCACCCTGGGCGGTTGGGGATTCTGAAACCCTAATCCTCGGTCAGGGCCAGTTTCGCGGCAAAGCCGACAAGGACCAGGCCGAAGCTCTGCTGTATCCTCCGAACGGCCCGGGGCGATGCGGTCAGCAGCTGTTTGAAGCTGTTAGCCAGGAGTCCGTACAGAACGAATACGGCCAGGGTGAGTCCCATGAAGACGCCGCTCAGGCTCAGCATCTGAAGCAGGTAGGCCCGTCCCCCTTCCACAAGGAACTGGGGCAGGAAGGAGAAGAAGAAAAGGGTCAGCTTGGGATTGAGCAGATTCAGGAGAATCCCCCGGCCGACCAGGGAGAGAACTCCCGCGGGGGTGTCCTTTTCCCCCAGCTTAAGGCGGCTCTTGTCCCGCAGGAGACCGATTCCCAGGTAGAGCAGATAAAGGGCGCCGATAATTCGGATGATCTGAAAGATCCGGGCGCCCGCATGCAGGACGGCGGAAAGCCCGAGCGCCCCGGCCAGAAGATGGGGGACAATGCCCAGGGTGCATCCCACGGCGGCCCAGAGACTGTCCCGGCGGCTGCCTCCCAATCCGGCGCTTACCGTGTAGATGACGCCCGTGCCGGGGATGAGCACCACCACCAGGGATGTGATGAAAAAAGCCGTACTAACCATGTTGGAAAACCTCCCGCTCTTCGCCGATGAAGTATTCTATCATCATTCCGTAGAGGGAGCCAATAAGATCGGGAGAAACGCCCAGCTCTTCGGCAAGCTTTCTCTTCGAGGCGATAACCCGGGCCACCCGAATCTCTTCCAGGCTCCGACACCTTTCCGGTTTTTTCATAGTATTCCGACTCAGCCTTTTTCAAGGCGCGCCGTGTCCCCCTTCAGTAAGGTAATTCATTTTTCTTCTGCAGGAAAAGAAGGCGGACATCCCCGATCCTGCCCGTTTTCCCCGTCAGGGCGTAGCCGTTTTTCTCATACAGGCGGATATTCCCCGCGCTCCTGTCTCCCGTAAAGAGCTCATAGGCCAGGCACGTGTCCCTGTAACGCCCTTCTATCTCCTGCAGAAGCTCCGTCCCCACCCCCTTCCGCTGATGGTCTGGATGGACTATCAACCGGCCGATACGGCAGATACCCTCCGACAGGTCGGCGCGGACGGAACCGATGATGCATCCCTCCAGCACGGCCTTCAATATGATTCCCGCTTCAAACTGGCCCTGCAGTTCCTCCCGGGTCTGCGTCAGAGGGGGTATGGAAAAATCCCCGTAACGTTCCGCTTCCCGTTGATAGGCCCTCCTTTGAAGTTCAAGGATCGCCCCCAGATCATCCCTCCCACATTCGGATATGAACATATCCTCCCGGATCATACCTCAGCCCCCGGCCAGGCGCGCCGTTTCCTCTTTCAGAAAGCTCACCCAGCTCTCGCCGCCCAGATGGGGGGCGGAAATGAAGATATCCTTATCCCCCCGGCCGGACATATTCACCACCAGGGTCTTTCCCGGCCCCAGTTCCCTGGCCAGCTTCATCGCCTCGGCCCCGGCATGTGCCGATTCCAGGGCAAAGATGATCCCCTCGGTCCGGGCGAAGAATTTCAGGGCCTGCAGGGCTTCCTCGTCCAGGGCGGAGCGGAATTCCAGACGCCCGGAAACTCCCAGGTGGGCCAGCTGTGGCCCGATGCCCGGATAGTCCAGCCCCGCCGAAACGGAGTGGGTGTGCAGGAGCTGTCCGTCCCCGTTCAAGAGGAACCGGCTCTTGTAGCCCTGGGCGATGCCCGTCCGGCCCACGTCGGTCATGCGCACCGCGTTGTTCCCCTCCCCGGGGCCGCGCCCCCCCGCTTCCACCCCGATGAGGCGGGGCTCGGAATCCTTAAGGAAGGGGGCGAAAAAGCCGATGGCGTTGGATCCCCCCCCCACGCAGGCCACCAGGGCGTCGGCCCTGATATCGCGCTCGGTCAGGGAGGATTTCACCTCCCGGCCTATGACCGACTGGAACTCCCTCACCATGTCCGGGAAGGGGGCCGGCCCCAGGGCGGAACCGAGAAGGTAGTGGGTGTCGGGAAAGGAGGAAGCCCAGTCGCGCAGGGCCTCGTTCACCGCGTCCTTGAGGGTGCGGCTCCCGGAACCCACGGGCACCACCGTCGCCCCGTACAGCTCCATCCAGTAGACGTTGGGCCGCTGCCGGGCGATATCCTCCTCCCCCATGTAAACCACGCACTCCAGTCCCAGCCGGGCGCAGACGGCGGCGGTGGCCACCCCGTGCTGCCCCGCCCCGGTCTCGGCGATGATGCGCGTCTTGCCCAGCCGCTTCGCCAGCAGGGCCTGCCCCATGGCGTTGTTTATCTTGTGGGCCCCCGTGTTGGCCAGTCCCTCCAGCTTCACGTAAATGTCGGCGCCCCCCAGTTCGGCGGAGGCGTTGGCCGCGTGCAGCAGAGGGGTGGGCCGGCCGATGTAATCCCGCTGCAGCCGGGAGAGTTCCCCCAGAAACGCCCCATCCTTCATGGCCTCGGCGAACCCCTCCTCCAGCTCCTCCAGGGGCCTTCTGAGCACTTCCGCCACGTAACGTCCGCCGAACTCACCAAAAAATCCCGATTTTTCCACTATCAACTCCTACCGTTTCGATGCGTTAACAATCCCAAAAACCCGGGCCAGCGTCCCATGATCCTTGATTCCCGGCGCCGATTCCACTCCGCTGGCCATATCGATCAGTTCCGGCCGCCACTCCTCCAGAATACCGTCCAGATTCTCCGGATTCAATCCCCCGGCGAGCCATAGGTTGCCCCGCTTCTTCGCCAGGCCGATCAGTTCCCCGTCTAGCACCTTTGCCCCCTGGCCGGACCGGTCCCTGTGGAAGGCGTCTGTCAGTACGGGTCGGGGCCGGTAAGCATCGCCCAGGGCCAGGTCCTCCGCCGATTTCACGGACAGGGCCTTGTAACCCGGATAGGCCTCCACCGTTTCGGGGGACTCATTCCCATGAAACTGCACCCCGTCCAGAAGGCCCTTCCCCAGCAGTTTCCCGAGCATCTTCTCCTGGGCCGATCTCGCCTCAGGAACATCGGAAAGGATGACCACTCCGATCCGGGGTACGGGGAACTCCCGGAACTCTTCCAGTCTTTCCGGGTCGATGCGGCGGGGGGACTCGGCCAGGATGAATCCCAAAGCATCCGCCCCCAGCCTCACCGCTTCCCGGGCGTCCTCAACCCTCGTTATGCCGCAGATTTTCACCAAGGGCCGGCTCCCGTCGTAACGGGCGTAGAGCTTCCTCCAGAAGGCGAAGGTCTCCCGATGAAGCTCCCTGTCACGGAACTCCCCGATCAGACCGGCGGCCAGCTCCCTGTCCCGGACGACCCCCTCCCCCACGAGCAGACCGTCCAGGCCGCAGCCCAGGGCGAAGCGGGCGTCCTCTGCCGATCCGATCCCCGATTCGTAGACGACCTTGCACTCCCAGTCGATATGGGGCTTCAGCTTCAGGGGCCCCAGGGGGTCGATGGTGAAAGTCTTCAGGTCCCGGCAGTTCACCCCGGTCAGCTTCGGAGCAAAGGGGCGCACCTTGGCCGCCTCCTCCGGGGAGTGGAGCTCCACCAGGGGTGACATCCCCAGGGAGACCCCGTACTCGTACAGGTCCCGGATCGTAGGGGCATCCAGCACGGAGGCGATGAGCAGGAAGGCGTCCGCCCCGGCCCGGTAGGCCACGTCCACGTCCGCCCGGTTCAGGAGGAAGTCCTTGCGCAGGATGCGGGCATCGGGAAAGGCCCGGCGCACCGCCATCAGATCCTCCAGGGAACCGCCGAAGTATTCCGGTTCGGTCAGGATGCTGATGTGGGTGGCGCCCCTTTCGGTGTATATCCGGGCCTGCTCCAGGGGATCCAGGCTGTTGTTGATATTGCCCTTGGAGGGGGAGCGGCGCTTGATCTCACAGATGAGGAAGGGGTCCGCCCCGAACTCCCGGGGCGGGCCGGCGGTTCTCTTTACCGGCACGGGAGCCCCTTCGGTCGGGCCCAGACGGCCCAGCCTCTCCCGGCGCACCCGGACGATCTCCTCCAGGATGGTTTCTTTGGGGAACATCAGGCGGAAACCTGGGAGGCGGCGATGATCTTCTCCAGCTGGGCCGCCACTTTGCCGCTCTCCAGAGCCATCAGAGCCTTTTCATAACCGGCCTTGATGGATTCGGCCCGGCCCGCCACGAACAGGGCCGCCCCGGCGTTCAGGGCGCAGGTGGCCTTGATGCCCTCCTCCCCCTTTCCGGCCAGAAGATTCCGGGCCCTTTCGGCATTTTCCGCCGGGGTTCCCCCCAGGATCTCCTCCAGTGCGACCCGGGGCAGTCCCTCGGCGGCGGGGTCGAAGAGATACTCCTCCTCCTTTCCCTCCTCGTCAATGAAGAAGATGCGGTTGGGACCGGAAAGGGTCAGTTCGTCCAGGCCGTCGCTGGAATGCACCGCCATAACACGCTTGACCCCGAGCATGCGGGCCGCCCGGGCCATGATAGGGCAGAGCTCCGGCTCATAGACGCCCACCAGCTGATAGGGGGTCTCCGCGGGGTTCACCAGGGGCCCCAGCAGATTCATAATCGTCTTGATCCCCATGGCCTTCCTGACCGGGGCGGCGAAACGCATGGCCCCGTGGAACTGGGGGGCGAAGAGGAAGGCGAAATTCTCCTTCTCCACCAGCTCCGCCGCCCGGGCGGGGCTCAGGTTAAGGTTGATGCCCAGTTCCTTGTAGAAGTCCGCCGCCCCGCTTTTGGAGGAGACCGCCCTGTTGCCGTGCTTGGCCACGGGCACCCCGCAGGCCGCGGCGACCAGGGCGGAAAAACTGGAGATATTGAAGGTCCCCAGTTCGTCCCCGCCGGTACCCACGATGTCGATGGGCTCGCAGCTCACATCGACCTTCTTCTTCTTAAGCTTGAGGATGCCCGCGCAGCCGGCCACTTCCTCCGGGGCGATGCCCTTGGCGTTCAGGGCGGTCAGTATCGCGGCGGTGTAGGCCTCGGGCAGGGTTCCCTCGGTCAGCTCGTCCATGAAGTCCGCCGCCTCCTCCCGGGTCAGGTCCTTCTTCTCCAGGAGCTTGGTCAGGAGCTCCTTCCCCGGAATGGGCCCCCTTTTGTAGCGCAGGAAATTGGCCAGGAGCTGGCGCCCTTCCTCGGCTCCGATGGATTCGGGATGGAACTGCACCCCCTCCATGACAAACTCTTTGTGCCGTATCCCCATGATCTCCCCGTCGGGGGTGCGGGCGGTAATCTCAAAGGAGTCGGGCAGGGAGGCTTCCTCCACCGCCAGGGAGTGGTAGCGGGTAAAGGGGGTGTTCTGCGTCAGCCCCCGGAAGAGCCCCCTGCCGTCGTGGGTCACCGGCTCGGTCTTGCCGTGGACGATCCTCTGCGCCCCCACGATTTTTCCTCCGAAGGCCTGGGCCATGGATTGGTGCCCCAGGCAGACCCCCAGAACGGGAACTCTGCCGGCGAAAGCCCTGAGCGCCTCCAGGGAGACCCCCGCCTCCTCGGGACGGCCCGGGCCGGGGGAGATGATCAGTTTGTCCGGCTTCAGAGCCTGGAGCTCCTCCAGGGTGATGTCGTCGTTGCGGATGACCCGGACCTCCTCATCGGTCAGGTCGCTTATCACCTGGAAGATGTTGTAGGTGAAGGAATCGTAATTATCGATCAGAACTATCATTTGTGCGCCTCCTTAAGACCGGCCGCCCGGGCCAGGGCCATCAGTTTCTCCCCCGTTTCCTCCCACTCCCTCTCGGGGGTGGAGTCGTAGACGATGCCCGCCCCCGCCTGGAGGGTCAGCCGGTTCCCCTTCTTCATGGCGCTGCGGATGGTGATGCAGGTGTCAAAGCTGCCGTCGGGCTCGAAATAGCCCACCAGGCCGGCGTAGAAGCCACGGGCCCGGTTCTCCAGGGCGGCGATGGTCTCTATGGCCCGGATTTTCGGCGCCCCCGATACGGTCCCCGCGGGAAAAGTCGCCCGGATGATATCCCCGGAGGTGGTCCCCGGCTTGCGGCGGCCCGTCACGGTGGAGACCATGTGGACCACGGCGCTGAACCGCTCCACGTCAAAGAGGGAGACCGGCTTTACCGACCCGTGCTCGCAGAACCGGCCTATATCGTTCCTGGCCAGGTCCACCAGCATAAGGTGCTCCGCCCGTTCCTTGGGATCGTTCAGCATCTCCCGGATCAGCTCTTCCTCCTCGTCGCGGGTTTTGCCCCTCCGCCGGGTCCCGGCGATGGGTTTGATGGTGACATCCCTCCCGTCGGACTTCACGTGCACCTCCGGGGAGGAGCCGAAGAGCTGGAAATCGCCGAAATCCAGGTAGAAGAGATAGGGGGAGGGATTGGAGGAGCGCAGGTCCCGGTAGGCTTCCAGGGCGGGCTGATCCGTTTCTATCTCCAGACGCCGGGAGAGCACCCCCTGCAGGAGATTCCCCTTGACGATCTCCTCCTTGACCCTCTCCACGTTCGCCAGGTAGGCCTCCCTCTCCTCGGGGGGGGAAACCACGACGGCCGGATAGGACCGGGTCTGACCGTTCAGGTAGTTGAAGTCCAGATCGAAAATCCGCTTCTCCACCCGTTCCAGGGCCTCATCCAGATCGATGCTCTTGTGCTCGTAGTTCATCCCCACCAGATGGATCATGTCGGTGAAGTGGTCGTAGATGAGAAAGATATGGCCGAAGAGAAAAACCCCCGCCGGGCCGCCGTCGGAGGCCACCTCGGGAAAACGGATCCGGTCGCAGAAACGGGAAAACTCATAGGAGAGGTAACCGATGCCCCCGGCGGGAAAGGGAAAATCGGTCTCCACGTCCCTGAAGGGGGCGGAGTACTCCTCCAGCAGATGAAGGATATCCTTTCCCGGCTCCCTTCGCCTCTCCCAGCTCCGTCCCGCCTGGATGAGGAAATCCCCCTCCCCTTCCTGTACGACCCGGAAGGCCTCCTCCACCAGAAGGAGGGAGTAGCGCGCCTTGCCCTGGTCCAGGGAGGTGGACTCCAGTATGGCCGGGGCATTCAGTTTTTTCGCCAGGGCGAAGGGGGTAAAGCCTTCCCCGCGGATTTCCTTGATTCTGTATTCCATCGTTCCATCCTCGCTGCGGCCTCACGGCCAGATGTTTCTACGTAAAGATACGATACTATACAAAGGAACATACAGGAGAATGCTGTTCTTGTCAATAGAAACATCCGCGTTTTTCCCGGGGCTGGGGCAACGGGCGGGGAGGCTACTTTTTCTGCAGGAGCATGTCCCGGGGCATCTCTTTCAGTTCCTTCCAGGCGATGAAACGGTCCAGCTCGTCCGGATTGACAAAGGCCTTCAGGCTGTCCCGCTCCACGTAGACCCAGGACCGGGGGGTTCCCTTCTTCTTTTTTCCCCCCTCGTACCAGCCCAGGGACCAGTCTTCGTCGGTGATAGGCGCATCGGAATCGGCGAAGGGGGCCGATTTATTATTACGATCCAGCACGTAACCCCCGTCGCCCCAGGGCTCCGATGGGGTGGCGAAGCGGTAGAGGGCGTCCGCCGCATAGACCAGGGTGAACACGTCGGGCAGGGTGCAGCCGTTGACCGCCAGCACATGGGAACGGCCCTCGGACCGGGATCCCTCATTGGTTTTCTCTATTTTGTAGGAGGCGTTGATGGAACGCCCCTCCCCGGAGGCGGTGCCCGGTCCGGCGGGGGCGGGGGTTTTATCCTGCTTCCCCCCCGCGGTCAGGGCGGTGAGGATGATGATCGCGAATATAAGGGATGAAATAATTCTTTTCAT
>QKAI01000004.1 GCA_003246505.1 Spirochaetaceae bacterium
GGATATTGGGGGATAACAGTAAAGAATAAATTGGCATTTCCCACCGGGTTGGTTGATAATTAGTACTGGAGGATGAAAAAATGAGATTACAAAAAAAATTCATTCTAATCACGGGAATTCCCCTTTCGGGATTATTGATCATACTTGCGGTGGGTCTCTGGGGTTTCAATACGATCCGCAAGGGCATAGGGGAACTCATTCAAATACAGACCGATTACAGCACCATCTCCAACGCGGACAGGGATGCCTATCAGGCCCTCGTCAGCGAAAGCAATGCCGTAAGCAGCACCACAATGGAGGAGCTGGAGAAGGAAAATCGGGACAATCTGGATAACCTGCAGCAGGTCTGGGAAAGGATGGAAGGCCCCAGCCGTAATTTTACCCCGGAGATGATGCCCCTCTTCTCGGAGTTCACCGACAGTTATAACCAATGGAAGACCCATACCCGGAACGTGCTGGAACTGTCCCTCAGGATTCTGGGCGATGAGAACCTGACCCTGGAAGCGTCCGCCCGGGCTAAGGAGTACTTCGACGGGATGCGGGAGAACATCGATACCCTGGGCGTCGAAATTGACGATCTCCTGGGGGGTGACATGTCCCTCTCACGCAGAAGGGATCTGGAAAGGGCCCAGTCCCTCGTCCTCAATGGGGATCGGGATGCCTATCAGGCCTACGTGGCCCTTCTGAGAGTGCCCGAATCCCGGAGCAAAGCGGAGCTTGAGGCCTTTATTGCCGACGGGAATGAAAATATAGACCAGACGGGGCAGAGATTTTCCGAAGCCGCCCGCATCGCGGGACTTGAAAACCGTGATTTCGCCATGGATTTCCAGCGCTATTACGAGCAGTGGGCCAGGGAGAACCGCACCTCCTTTTCGGTTAGGGAGAACATTTTCGATGCCCAGCAGCAGCGGATACGGGAGATAGAGCTCAGCGGGATCAGTTTCGCCGAAATGCGGGACAGGATTGATCAGCTGGGCAACAAACAGGACGAACATGCCCTCCTGACCGTTGATGAACTGATGAATACCATGCGAGGCACCACCTACGTCTATGTCATGATCACCCTCCTGGCCACTTTGCTGTCGGCCATCATATCCACGGTGATCTCCCGGAGCATCCTCCTCTCCATCAGAAATAACATAGAATGGGCGGAAACGATAAAGAACGGGGACCTTACCCAGATTATCAACTCCACCAGGAGCGATGAGCTGGGCGATCTGGCCCGGGTCTTCTCCTCCATGAACATGAAGCTGGCCAATGTGCTGACCTCGGTGAAACAGTCTTCGGCCCAGGTCGCCGGGGGGAGCCTGCAGCTCTCCTCCAGCGCGCAGCAGCTGTCGGCGGGGGCGGCGGAGCAGGCTTCCTCCACGGAGGAGATGTCCTCCACCATGGAGGAGATGTCCTCCAGCATGACCCTGAACAACGAAAATTCCCAGAAAGCCAGGGAGTTCGCCCAGAGCGTATCCCGGAAGGCCAAGGACAGCGGCGAGGCGGTGCAGCAGACGGTAGAGGCCATGAAGGAGATCGGAGAGAAAATAGGCATCGTCAGCGATATCGCCCGGCAGACGAACATGCTGGCCCTGAATGCGGCCATCGAAGCGGCACGGGCCGGAGAAGCGGGAAAGGGGTTCGCCGTGGTGGCCTCGGAGGTCAGAAAGCTGGCCGAGGTTTCCGGAAGCTCCGCGGTGGCCATAACCGAATTGACCCGGGATTCCATGGCCGTGGCGGGAAAGGCGGGGGAGCTTATCGCCACCCTGGTGGAAGAGATAGGCATGACCTCCGAGCTGGTGGAGGAGATCTCCCAGGCCAGCCGGGAACAGACCATGGGCGTGGAGCAGGTGAACAAGGCGGTGATGCAGCTGGACAGCGTGACCCAGCAGAACGCCTCCTCCTCCGAGGAGATCGCCTCCACGTCGGAGGAGCTGGCGGCCCAGGCCCGGTACCTTTCCGAGGAGATCGCCTATTTCATCATTGACGAATCAAATAACCAGATCGAGGAGAGGGAGTATCTCTCCCTTCCCGAATAGGAGAAACCAAGGAATGAATAGACGGAGTGCCATTTTTGCCCTGCTCATCACGGTCCTGGCGGGATCTTCCCTCTTCGGATTCGACGAGTCCTATCTGAACAAAATCACCTTCATCAATAAGACCGGGAGCGACATCTACTACATATTCCTCTCCCCCGGGGACAGTGCCGACTGGGGCTTTGACATTCTGGGCTCGGAAAGGACCCTGACCGACAACAGCCTTTTGAGCTTCTATATCTCCTACCCCGATTACGAGAACAATTTCGACATCATGGCGGTGGACGGGGAGGGAAACGCCTTCATCCTCTACGACGAGCTGGTCTCCGACGACGGGGAGTCGAACATCATCATCAACCGCGAGGACATGTCCGACGATTACGGGGAGATGGACTTCGTGGAGGTGGAATTCTTCAACGATACGGATTACGAGCTTTACTATCTCTTCGTATCCCCCTCCGACTCCTCCATGTGGGGGGTGGACATGATGGACGACGAGCAGACCTTGGAACCGGGGGATACCCTGAACCTCCTGGCCCTTTTCGGGGAGGGGGTGACCACCTATGACGTGATGGCCGTGGATTACGAAATGGACGAGTACCAGTTCTCCTTCGATATCGATTCGGACGAGGTGAGCCCCGACGACAGCCTGAGCTTTCCCATCGAGTACGGAGATCTGGTCACCGAGTAGTTTTTGGATCTGATACTTCAAATCTGGGGCGGCTCGTGCTACCTGACGAACAAGATGCTCTTCTCCCTGTCCGAGGGCCGCTCGGGCAGTAGAGGGAAAAGGGGCCGCGTGGCGGGGTGGATCGTCTACCTCCTGGGGGTGCCCCCCTGGGTGATCATCCTTCTTTCACAGCGCAATTGGATCGCCGCTTCCATAGAGGCGGGGGGAATTCCCGCCATGGTTTTCGGTCTGGTCAACGCCCTGGGCGATGGGAAGGAAATCAGCCGTCGGGGAGACAGAATCACCTCCGCCGTCACCTACGCCTTCATACTCCTGGGACTGGGGGGCAGCCTTCTGGACAGGGGGGGCCTCGTCTCACTCAGCCAGTTTCTGGAAATACTCGTCACGGCGGGCTTCCTCCTGGGAAGCTACCTCCTGGCCAAGAGGCACGCCGCGGGCTGGCTCTTCTTTATGCTCATGAACGGTTCCATGGGAGCCCTGATGCTCCTCCAGGGCAAACCGGTGCTGGCCATGCAGCAGGGGATATCCCTGGGTTTCGTGATTTACGGATATGCGAAAGCCCTGGGAAATCAGAAGTCGAAGAGCTGATAGTTCAGGGCGTCCGCCAGATCGATCCCGTCGGACTCCACAAGATTGTCCTCGAAGATCTCCGTCTTTTTGATCTTCCCCCCCGAGCTGTCGATCACGAAGAAGGCGTTCCGGGGGTAGAGCCTCTTGATCTCCACCAGGGTGCCGGTGATCTCCTCTATGTTGCGGGGATCGTCGTCGCTCACGCCGAACCGGTGGTGGGGATTGGCCCCGTATTTTCTAAAAGCCATCTCCACGGACTGCCTCAGGGCGATCTTCTTCAGGGCCGCCACGGACAGCTTTTTCTCCGGATCCCCCATCTCCGCCCGGAGCCGGGGATTGGAGACGGGGAAGAGGGAGAGGAAGTTGGGCTTTTTCAGAAGATGCCCCTCCCGGTAGAGCAGGTTCAGGGCGCTCCTGATGGTATCCGGCCGATGCCCCCGGGCGGTGATGATGGAGAGGGGCCGCCCGTTGAGCACGGCATAGAAGAAATGGTTCCAGCTGGGCCCGTGCCAGTCCCAGACCGGTTTGGCGATGGCCTCCCTCAGATCGTGGATGATGGCCTGCCGATCCCCCCGGATCCAACGGCGGAGGGGGATCCGGTGATCCCGGAAATTCCGGTAGGAGCCGGTTTCGTCGTCGTTATCCACGTAATAATCCCGGTAGGGTCCGGAGACGCCTATGGTGCGGCTGTGCTCCGCCAGGATGGTGGAGTTGATTTCGATCTGCCGGTTATCCTCTTTGTGGAAAAGATAGATCCGGGTGTCCATATTCAGGATGTTGTCGTCCAGATCGAAGAAGTAGAAACTTCGGCCCCCCAGGCCGGCGTTCCTGTCCTCCTTGTAGGGAAGCCACTGGGCCAGATGGAGCTGATTATCGGGCATGGATCCGTTCCTGCATGAGGGGCATGTAGGAGTAGTCGGTGCGATTGATCTGAATGGGGGTGAGGGCGATGTAGCCGTTCTCCCAGGCCCAGACATCGGTTTCCGGTCCGTTCTGGGCCGGTTCCCAGCCGCCCCGGGACCAGTAGACCCCGTTCTCCTCCACGAATTCATGGCGGAAGGGGCGCACCCCCATGCCGGCGATTTTGATGCCCCGGGCGGGGGAGAACTCCCGCTGGGGGAAATTGACGTTGATCACCCGTCCGGCGCTGAGGATATCCGCCTTAAGAATCCTTTCCACCAACTCCGGAAGCTGGGCCGCCGCGGCGTCGAAGCCCCCGAAATCGGCGGACAGGGCCAGGGCGGGAATGCCGCAGATAATCGCCTCCGACGCGCCGGCCAGGGTCCCCGAGTAGATGATGTCCGTCCCCAGGTTGGGGCCGTCGTTCATCCCGGACACCACCAGATCCACCGGCAGGTTCAGTCCGTATAGGGCGAATTTCACGCAGTCCGCCGGCTTGCCCTCCAGGCTCCAGGAGTCGATGCCCGGAAGTATGTCCTCCCGGTGGTGGAGCCGGATGGGGGTGTGGATGGTGATCCCGTGGCCGATGGCGCTCTGCTGCTCATGGGGCGCCACCACGCAGACCGTACCGTAGGGCTTCATGGCCTCCACCGCGAGCCTCAGCCCGGGGGATTCTATGCCGTCATCGTTGACAACGAGGATATTCATGCTAGACCAGCTTCTTCCTGACCCGGCTGGAGATCATGTCAATAAGGGATACGGTGACGATGAGCACCAGCACGATGATCATGGCCCGGGACCAGCTTCTGGTGCGAATGGCGAAGATGAGGGGGGCCCCGATGCCTCCGGCTCCCACCAGCCCCAGGGTGGAGGCGGCCCGCATGTTGATCTCGAAACGGTAGAGGGTATAGGAGATGAGTTCCGGGCTCACCTGGGGCAGCACGGCGCGGAAGAGCACCTCCCCCCGGTTGCCGCCGCAGGATTCCAGGGCCTCCTTGACACCCGTGTCCATGCTCTCGATGGCCTCGCTGAAGAGCTTCCCCAGCATTCCTATGGAGTGGATACCCAGGGCGAGGATGCCCGCGGGGGCTCCGGGGCCGACCACGCTTATGAAGATCAGGGCCAGGATCAGTTCGGGAAAGGTGCGGATCATGGTGACGATGAACTTTCCGATGAGGGAGACCCTCCTGCCCACTATGTTCTGGCTCGCCAGCAGGGCGAAGGGGATGGAGATGACCGCGGAGACGAAGGTCCCGCTTATGGCGATGGCGATGGTCTCCAGCACCGCGTAGGGAAGGCCGTCGATGGTGGTGTTTGTCAGGTAGGCCATGTCCGGGTGGAAGATCCCCTGGACCAGGGAGGCCATGGTGCCCCGGGCGGTGGCCATGACACCCTTGTAGGGGATGCCCGCCATGCCCCAGAGGATCAGGACGATCAGCCCCCCGTAGTTGACGACGCGGTAGAGGACCGTGCTCCAGGGGAGTTCCTTTTTTATCTCGATCTTTTCCATTACACGAGCCTCCTGCGGATATGGGAGCTGACCAGGTCGATGACCAGGACCACGGCGAAGGAGATCACGATGATCACCCCCACCCGGTCGAAGTTGCGGAAGGCCAGATTCTGCTCGAAGGTCTGCCCGATGCCCCCGGCCCCCACGTAGCCCAGGACCGCCGCGGCCCGGACGTTAACCTCGAAGCCGTAGAGGACGTAGGACATGAACTGGGGCAGGATCTGGGGCATGATTGCGTAGCGGAGGATGGTGATCTTGTTCGCCCCCAGGGACATGAGGGCCTCCACCTGGCCGTAATCGATCGCCTCGATGGATTCGTAGGTGAGCTTGGAGATCAGGCCGAAGGTGAAGATGGACAGGGCCACCACCCCGCTGAAGGCCCCGATGCCGAATACGGCCACGAAAAGGGAGGCCAGGACCATGGCGGGGATGGTGCGGAAGATGTTCAGAACCAGGCGCAGGGGGCGGCTGATCCAGGGCATATTCAGAAAATTGGAAGCGGCGAACACCGCCGCGGGCAGGGCGACGACGGCGCCCCAGAAGGTGCCGACCAGGGCCATGCGCACCGTTTCCACCAGGGGGGCGATGACCCGGGGGGCGTATTTCCAGGCGGGGGGAAAGAACATCCGCTTAAGGAGCCGTCCCCCCTTCTGGAAGTTCTCCAGAATCTCCAGGGGATTGAATCCGGCGAAGATGGCGCTTCCCAGGATGAGGGCGACCACCAGGCCGATGGTCAGGTTCCTTTTCCGGTTGTCCGGCCGGGGAACGGAGATCAGGTCCGCGGGGGTGTCCATCACTCCTCCCCCAGCATTTCGTCATGGTGGATGGGGCGGCCGTAGACCTTCTCCAGGTCGGCGAGGAACTGTTTCTTGTTGATCCCCTTCATGGGCGTGTCATAGACGATCACCCCGCCCTTCACCCCCACCACCCGGGTGGCGTAACTCAGGGCCAGATCCACGTGGTGCAGGTTGGCCACGGTGGTGATCCCGTCCTCCCGGTTTATCTTCTTCAGGTAGTCCATGACCTGGATGGTGGTGATCGGATCCAGGGAGGCCACCGGCTCGTCGGCCAGCATGAGACGGGGCTCCTGGGCCAGGGCCCGGGCGATGGCCACCCGCTGCTGCTGCCCCCCGGAGAGCTCGCTGGCCCGGCTGTGGACCTTTTCCAGAATATCCACCCGCTGCAGGGCCCGATAGGCAATCTGTTTGTCCGATTCGGGGAAAAGCCCCAGAATGGTGCGCCAGGTGGGGTTGTAGCCGACCCGGCCGGAGAGGACGTTGGTCAGCACCGAGGAGCGTTTGACGATGTTGAAGCCCTGGAAGATCATCCCGATCTGCCTCCGGATCTCCCGGATCTCCTTGCCCCTGGCCCGGGTCACGTCCTTGCCGTCCACGGTGACCGTCCCGGAAGTGGCCGGAATAAGCTGATTGATCAGCCGGAGGAGGGTCGACTTGCCCGCTCCGGAAAGACCGATGATGGCGACGAACTCCCCCTCCTCTATCTTGAGACTGACATTGTCCAGAGCCTTTGTGCCGTTGGGATAAACCTTGCTCACATTTGAAAATTCGATCATGCTTTCCTCATCAAATACTAACCTGCTATGAGTGTAACAGAAAACCGGGCCCCTTCCCAGTTATTTCTGCATTTTTCTGAGAATCCTCCCTATGCCCCAAAAAATATACCCTTACGTAAAAAAGAGAAAATCCGGAGGGGGACAGCAAAAAAGAATCCCTTTCTCTGGTAATATTCGGTCATTCATGCTAATAATTTCTTAAGGATATTTTCATTTGCCCTTAACCGAAACCGGGTAAGGGTCCCAGAGGAGGAGACATGAAAAAAGCGATTTTACTACTTATCATCGCCATGGTACCGGCCCTGCTTATGGCCGGCGGAAAATCGGAGGACGTGGTAAAGCCCGAAGTCCTGGAGGTCCAGCTCATCCCGTCCCGGGACGCGACCTACCTTGATGCCCAGCGCCTGCCCCTGCAGAAGCTTCTCGAGGCTCAGATCGGCATGCCGGTTAACGTGACCGTGGCCACCGATTACAACGCCCTGATCGAAGCCATGGCCTCGGAGCAGGTTCAGGTCGGCCTCCTGGCCACCACCGCCTATGTTCTGGCCGCCGACGAAGGGGCCGCCGAAGCGATCCTCAAATCCCTCCGCTACGACGTGGACGACAAGGGCGCCCTCATGAAGGACAAGCCCCTCGTTTCGGGTTACAAGTCCCAGCTCATCGCCGCCGCGGACAGCGGAATCAAATCGGTCAAGGACCTGAAGGGCAAGAAGGTGGCCATCTCCTCCTTCACCTCCACCTCCGGCTTCGTATGGCCCGCCAACCTCCTGGCCGACAACGGCCTGGATCCGGAAAAGGACATCGAATGGATCAACGCCGGCGGACATGACAACGCGGTCCTCGCGGTCTACAACGGGGAGGCTGACGCCGCCTTCACCTTCAAGGACGCCCGGAACCTCTTCTCCAAGGAGTCCTATTTCGACGATATCATGAAGAAGGTCGTCCTGATCACCAACACCAGCCTCATCCCCAACGACACCATCTCCGTCATCCCCCGCCTCGACCCGGCCCTCAAGGAAAAGGTCAAGAACGCCTTCATCGCCATAAGCGAGACCCCGGAAGGCCATGAGATCGTGTACAACATCTATAACCACGAGGGTTACGCCCCCGCGGTGGATTCGGATTACGACGAAGTGCGCCTCTACCTGGAACGGAAGAAGGAGTGGGACTTCTAATAAAAAAGGCTATCCCCCCTGCGGCGGATAGCCTTTTTTTTGCTCAAAACCCGGCGCTAATCTATGAAGTTGGTCATGACCCTCTTCTCGTAGACCGGCCCGGGAACGCCGGAGGCCCT
>QKAI01000031.1 GCA_003246505.1 Spirochaetaceae bacterium
GGATCCTCTTTTTGGCACTTCCTTCCATTTTTCGATTCTAGGCAGCTCTGAGGGGGAGCCCCTAGAATATTATCCGTTGGAGGTTATCGAATGGCTAATAAGCAGGACTCCCCCCGCATCGGGGGGAAGGCGAAACAGAACTGGATGCTCTATTCCATGGTGGTCCCCGGTGCCCTGTTCTTTCTTTTTTTCAAGTACATCCCCCTTCTGGGAACGGTCATCGCTTTTCAGGATTACAATATTTACAAGGGAATTCCGGGCAGTCCCTGGGTGGGGTTGAAACACTATGTCACCATCTTTTCCTATTACGACATCTACGGGGTTATCATCAATACCTTTCGGATTGGTCTGGAGCTGATTCTCTTCTCCTTTCCCGTCCCCATCATTCTCGCCCTGCTCATGAACGAAATCAACAGCACCTTCGTCAAGCGGTCGGTGCAGAGCATTCTCTATCTGCCCTATTTTTTCTCCTGGGTGCTCATCGCCAACCTGGTTTTCAAGTTCCTGAGCGTCAACGGGCCGATAAACGGCATTCTGGAATTGCTGGGCCAGGAGAAGGTCTTTCTCCTGAACCGGGCGAATTCCTTTGACCCGATCATCATCATCAGCGAGATCTGGAAGAATTCCGGCTGGGGCACCATCGTCTATCTGGCCGCCATGGCGGGCATCTCCCCTGAGCTCTACGAGTCCGCCTCCATCGACGGGGCCAACCGCCCCCAGAAAATCTGGCATATCACCCTGCCCCTGATTGTGCCGGTGATCGTCACCCTTCTCCTTCTGCGCCTGGGACAATTCCTGGATATCGGCTTCGATTTCATATATCAGTTCCAGAACCCGGTTAACATGGACATTAGCGACATCGTGGAAACCTACAATTACCGGGCGGGCATCGTGGAGGGCAAGTACTCCCTCTCCACAGCCCTGGGTACCTGCAAGGCACTGGTGGGCATGGTCATGATCCTGGCCTTTAACCGGATTGCCACCAAACATACCGAAGCGGGAGGGCTCTGGTGATGAAGGACAGATCAAGCCATTTCGACAGAATCTGGAGCGGGATCATCACGGCCCTGCTGATCATCCTGGCCCTGATAGCCCTCTATCCGGTCCTATTCGTCATCTCCGAATCGCTGAGTTCCAACTCAGCGGCGGAGCGGCGGGAGATCTTCCTCTGGCCGGTGGACTTCAACCTGGAGTCCTGGGAGAAGGTGGTATCCGATCCCTCGGTTCTGCGGGCCCTGGGGACTTCCCTGGTTTCCACGGTAATAGGAACAGCGGTCTGCCTCTTTGTGACCGTGCTGCTGGCTTACCCAACGTCCAAGAAGGAATTCAGCCTCACCAAGCTGATCTCCCTGGGGGTCGTTTTCACCATGATCCTCAAACCGCCCATGATCCCCTATTTCCTGACCCTCAGGAAATACGGGATGATCAACAACTTCCTGGTGCTGATACTGCCCCATACGGTGATCGCGTACAACTATTTCGTGATCCGCAATTTCATCAAGCAGGTGCCCTACTCCCTGGAGGAGTCCGCTCTGATCGACGGGGCCAATCCCTACCAGATACTCTTTCATGTGGTGCTCCCCGTTTCCAAAGCGGCCCTGTCCACCATCGGGCTCTTCTACGCGGTTCTGGTCTGGAATCAGTTCTACCATCCCAAGCTCTTCCTTCAGGACGATACCTACACCACGATCCAGATCTACCTGCGTCAGGTCCTGGACCGGACCAGTTCCATGGATATCAGTTATTCCGGGCTCAATCCCAACGCCAAATACGGTCCGGTCACGCTGAATTCGGCGGCGGTCATGTTTCTGACCCTGCCCATCCTCTGCGTCTATCCCTTCATCCAGAAAAATTTCGTCAAAGGGGCCGCATTGGGAGCCATCAAGGGGTAACGGAACAGCTTTTGCTGTTAGAATATAAAAGGAGGGAATTTCATGAAAAGAAATCCATTCGCGGTGTTGATTTTGGTCTTTGCCCTGGGGGCGGCGGGAATCTTCAATCTGGGTGCCAACGGTAAGGCGGACGAAAAGAAGGACGGTTCCGTCCCCATGCTGGAAGTGTGGTGGGCCGGATACAGCCAGTTCGAAGCGGAGGGGGCGGACCACCCCTTCGTGCAGAGGGCAGTGAAGGAACTGGGCATCGGCTGGGAGCGGCCCACCGTCCCCTGGGGAGGCGGCACGGACTACGGCGAAAGGCTCAAGCTCCGCCTGGCCGCAGCGGCTTCAGCATCCCCGAACTGATCGACGGGGGCGTTGCGGCGGACCTGAGCGAGCTGCTCCCCGAGTATGCCCCCACCCTGTACAAGGCCATCCCCGAAAGCCAGTGGAAGATCGCCCAGTCCCAGTCCCCCGACGGGAAGAGCCTCTACTGCATTCCCACCCTTCGGGAGCTGCCCACCCACGGCGCCTTCATCCGCAAGGACTGGCTGGACCGGGTCGGTATGGATGTGCCCCGGACGGAGGAGGAATTCTACCGGGTCCTGGAAGCCTTCAAGAATCAGGACGCCAACGGAAACGGTGATCCCAACGACGAAATCCCCACCACGGGGAGAGGCCCAGGCCGCTGGTGGGACCATCTCTTCACCCCCTATGGCGTGGCCATGGTGGAGGGTTTCCCCAGCTGGGACTCCTACGACGGCAAGCTCCAGTATTCCGCAGTCCAGCCGGAAATGAAGAAGGCCCTGGCCGCCCTGAAGAAGTCCTTTGATCAGGGTCTGATCGATCCGGAAGTCCTGGTGAACACGAGTTCTGTCTGGAACGGCAAGATTTACGGAGACATGGTGGGAGTCTTCTTCCACATGCCCTTTAATATCTGGCAGGAGAGACTTACCTATCTCTACCGGGATTTCCCCGAGGCGGAGTGGGTCTGGCTGCCCCCCATGGTCGTTTTCGGAGCGGAGGACAAGTGGTCACTGGGATACGTTTCCAACAAAAATACCGGGGAGTACATCAT
>QKAI01000387.1 GCA_003246505.1 Spirochaetaceae bacterium
CGGCGATCCCGGTCCTCCCTCTCCAGGCCGAAACCTATCTCCTCCCCCAGGGTGGGAGCGAAGAGCTGATGGTCAGGATTCTGGAAGAGATAGGAGAGATAATCCGCTCTCCGGACGATGTTCAGAGGTCTCAGATCCCTGTCCCCCAGGGTCAGACGGCCCGATCGGAGGCGCAGGATCCCCATAAGCAGGGAGGCCAGGGTCGTTTTGCCCGTGCCGTTCACCCCGGTAAGGCCCACGGTCTCCCCCGGGTTTATAGTCAGAGTGAAATTCCGGAAAAGGGGGAACCGGTCGTCGTAGGAAAAATCCAGATCCGACAGGATCAGAGGGGGGCCGCCCCGGTAGTTCTTACCCGGAACCGGAGGATATTCGAGGGGGGGGCGGGCGGGACCGGGGGAGAGGCGCCCCTCTTCCAGAAACAGATGCCGGTCGAATTCGTCGGCTCGGGAGGCCAGATTTTTCTCCGCCAGGACGATGGTCTTCCCCTTTTCCCGGTTAAGGGTCCGTAGCAGGGAGAGTATCTGCTCCGCCCCCCCCGGGTCCAGGGCGGACAGGGGTTCGTCCAGGAGATAGACCGGGGGATCCCAGGCCAGGAGGACCGCCAGCAGAAGGCGCTGTTTCTCCCCCCCGGACAGCTCCCGGGGAGAACGGTCTTCGAAGCCCCCGAGGCCTGTGAAATCCAGGGCCTCCCCGATCCGCCTTGCCATCTCATCCCCGGGGACGCCCCGGTTCTGCAGGGAGAAGGCGACCTCCTCCCGGACGGTGGGTGTGAAGAGCTGGGTGTGGGGATTCTGGAAGGCGACCCCCGTGGTTTCGGCGAGGAGGGAGGGGTTCAGATCCCGGATATCCCGGCCATCAACCAGCAGCTTTCCCCCGATTTTCCCGCCCGTCACATGGGGGGCCATGCCGCTCAGGGCCAGGAGAAGGGTACTTTTCCCGCTCCCCGAATCCCCGGTGAGGAGGACGAATTCCCCCCTATCCACGGTAAAGCGGAGACTGTTCAGGGCCCGTCGGTCATAGAGGGTTCTCCCCTCTCCGGCCATTCCGGCGGGAAGGGGATAGGAGAAGGAGAAATCCTCCGCCCGGATCACTCTTCCTCCCAGCTCCGGGGTTTGGTCATGTCCGCCAGGGGGGGATAGGCCTTCTTCACGGCGAAGACGAGGGGAATGCCCACAAGGCCGCCGGCGCTGACCTGCAGGCAGTTGCCGATGACCTCGCTCAGGGCGGGGCCGGTCCCGTAGAGCAGGGCCGCGGCGCCGTAGTAGCCCGCCACCATGATCACCCCCCCGCCCAGCACGGCCAGGACGTAGGAGACGAGGGTTCCCCGGCGGCCGATGAATCCGGCGGCCAGAGCCTGGAGACCGTGAATAAGGAAGGAAAGGACCATCCAGTGGGGATAGCCTCCGATCAGATCGGCCAGGCCCGTTCCCAGCCCGGCGGTGAGGAAGCCCACAAGGGGGCCGAAGGCGAAGGCGGAGAAGTAGACCGCCACGTCGGCCAGGGTGATGTAGCCCCGGGTGGGGGCGACGGGGATTCTTACCACCAGGGTAAAGACAATGGTAACCGCCGTCATGAGAGCCGTCAGGGCCATGAGGCGTACTTTAGATGCGTTGTATCTCTCCATAAGGGGCATCATAGTTAAGAAAACCCTCAGGGTCAATGAGCCGGCGGATCAGTTCTCCAGAATGGTGATCTCCACCCTCCGGTTCTTCACCCTCCCCGCTTCGGTGGAATTGGTATCCACCGGTTCGGCGGCGCCCATGCCTTTGGTCATGATGAGCCGGTCCGGGTTCTCCAGATGCTCCCGCAGGAAGGCCGCCGTATTGGCCGCCCGCTGTTCCGAGAGGGCCACTCCCGTATCCCAGTCCCCCACGTCCGCCGCATGGCCCGTGATGAGCAGGTCCCGGTCGGCGTAGTAGTTGAGCACCTTGGCGATCTCCAGGAGCCGCGCCTTCTCCTCCTCCCTCAGGACGGGGGAGTCGGGGTCGAAGTGGATGTTATGCAAAGTGATCTTTATGCCCTCTTCGTCCAGGGCCACCTCCGTATCATCCAGATCGGAAAGGGCCTCGTCCACCTGCCGGGCCGCCTCCTCGGTCAGGCTCTCGTGGGGGGTATAGACGGCGCTGCGCACCCCGTCGTAAACCACTTCCTGACCGTCGGCCATGTCAAAGACGATGTAGAAGGATTCGGATATCTGATAGGGCAGACCCGCTTCCCGGTCCCAGAGCATGGTCCTTTCCGAGCGTCCCCTCACCCGGGCTGGATAGAAATAGCCCATGGCATAATCGGGCACATTAATGTAAAAGATGTCGTAAACCATCTCGAAATGGTCGTAGGTCCCCCCCTCGTAGGAGATCTGCCCCAGGTAGGTATACTGCACGTCAATGGGAAAGCGGATTTCCAGGACGTCGTAATCCCGGCTCAGATCGTGGACCTCCTGCCCCCGTGCTTCCCAGGTGTCCCCCGGGGAGAGGTCCCGGTCTTCGAAGAGGGGCATGTTCCGCATGACCGGACTCAGGTACTTCCCGTCCACCTCCATGTTCCCCAGCCGGTCCCGCCTGAAGGGAACCGTCTCCTGCTGCGAGAGCTGGAAGATCTTTTCGTTCCCGTGGCTGACCTCCTCCAGGGTATAGAAATCCCCCCGGTTCTCCATCCATCCGTCGGCCATATCCTCCACCTCGATGGAAACCTTGCCCGTGACCCGTCCCGACTGCAGATACACCCCGTTCACATAAACGTCTTCCACGGTGACCGATTCTATACTGTACTTGTCCCCCTTCTCCAGTCCGAAACGGAACGCCTCTCCCTGGAGGGCCATGGGGAGGAGAAGGAAGGGTAAAAGGAAAATTGACGGTTTCATAATGTATTATCGGCAACCGGAGGATACATCTTTACACTGGCTCATTATTGAGGATAATATAGGCCATGGGAAAAATCGGTATCATTAATAAAGACAAGGATGTGAAAGCCCTTTTTGAGAAGCTGATAGAGGAGAACATGACCGGGGGCTACGATTTTTCCTATCTCCGCAGCGAAGAGGAGGCGGTCATTTTCCTCAATAACGAGCTGCCCCACCTGATCATCGTGAATTTCACGGACCTGCAGCTGGATATTTCTGGGATAATGGAGCGCATCGCCGGGGACCACTGGCTCTACGACTTCGGCATTATCGCCCTCTATCACAGGGACGAGATAACCGAGGAGGAGCTGGAAGAGGAATACGCCGACTACAACATCATCCTCGCCCTCCCCTACGAAAGGATCGACTCGGACCTGATCCCCCCCCTTAAGCTGATAGAGAAGAACTGCCAGCTGGTCCTGCAGAAGCCCCTCAGCTCCACCCTCACCGGGGATAGCGCGGGCTCCTTCATCATAGGCAACAATCTGAAAAACCTCCCCCTCTACTCCCGGATCCTGGTCCAGTCCCTGGTAAAGGACGGCCTTCTGGAACGGGAGCGGTCCGCCCAGGTCGAATCGGCCCTGATCGAACTGCTGACCAATGCCATCGAGCACGGGAACTGCCGTATCAGCTTCGAGGAGCGGGAGAAGGCCCGGGAAAGGGGCATGAGCGCCGGGGAGCTGGTGGAGATCAAGAGCCGGAACGACCTCTATTGCACCCGCAAGGTCACCCTCTCCTGGGAGCGGCGCGAGAATCAGCTCATCATCAAGATCACCGACGAGGGGGATGGATTCGACGCGGCGAAACTGAACCTGGAACTGGCCAACGACCAGCCCCTCTCCGTGGCGGGGGGGGGCATCGCCATGGCCAACATGATTGCGGACGACCTTTTTTTCAACGATAAGGGCAACTGCGCCACCCTGGTGTTCAACCTGGCCGTGGAGGAGGAGGAGAGGCCCATACCGGAGGGATTCCAGAATGAGGAGATCATCGTTGTCAATCCGGGGGACGTGGTCATTGAGGAGGGTACGGTGAGCGACTCCCTCTATTACATCAGCCGGGGGACCTTCTCGGTCTACGCGGGGAACAAGAAGGTGGCCCGCCTGGACGGGAGCGACGTATTCATGGGGGAGATGGCCTTTCTCATGAACAATACCCGCAGCGCCTCGGTGGTGGCCGACGTGCCCGGCCGGCTGGTGAAAATTACCCGGGAAGCCTTCCTGAACGTGCTCCGGGACTATCCCCATTACGGGATCTACCTTTCGCGCATGCTGGCCCAGCGCCTGGACCGGGCGAACAAACTGAACTTCCAGCTCAAACAGGAGATGGCCGGGGGAGACCTATAGGCGCAGGCAGCCCCGGAAGCCCCGGGAGGCGTAGTAGGATTCCGCTCCGTTGTGATAGGTAAAGACCTGCCCGTAGCGCCGGTCGCAGAACAGGGCCCCCCCTTTTTTACGGATTCCCTCGGGAGTCAGAATCCAGCTAGAGGTCTTGAGATCGAATTCGCCCCTCTCCTGGAGTTTGCGGTAAAGCTCCTCGGTCAGGAGTTCCACCCCTATCTCCGCCGCCATATCCAGAACGGAATTCGCCGGTTTGTTGGCCTTTCTCCCCTCCAGGGCTGTCCGGTCGTAGCAGAGACTTCTCCTTCCCTCCGGGCTCTCCTTGGCGCAGTCCACAAAGGTAATGGTCCCGTCTCCCAGGTCCATCACGTCCGGTTCCCCGCCGGTCTCCTCCATCCTGGTCAGAACGGTCAGGACATCCCCGCCCTTGAGCATTCGTTTCTCCACCCCCTGCCAGGAAAGCCCCCCGTGCCGTCCGGGATTTTCTTCAAAACGTCTTTTCAGGAGGGTCAGCATGTCCCCCTCGTCTATCGATTTAACCATAATTCAATTATAAGGGGTGGGAGGGGGAATTTCCACCGGCCGCGACGTGTCGTAGACATACTCGTAATAGGCGTTCCCCCTGTATTCGAATTCCAGGGCCACGGTCAGCCCCATCCGGCTGTGGGCCCGGGCGGAGCGGGGATTCTTTTTGTTGACGAAGGTAACCAGGATGGGATACCGCCTGCCCATCTCTTTCCGGGCCAGATCGAAAATCCGTTCCAGGACGCCGGTGCCCCGGTACTCCCCGTCGATGCATACCGGCCCGTACTGATAGGAGTTATCACAGGTCAGGGTCTGCCCCAGGAAGGTCACCTCCCCCAGCCGTTCGATCATATGCTGGAAAAGGGGCCATCGGGAGCAGTACCCCCAGGAGGCGGCCATGACGTAGGCGGCGATGCGGTCCCCCTCTTCGGCCACGAAGAGCCCCTTCTCCCGGTGAATCAGCTCCCTCAGAAGCTCCCCGTCGAACTGGGTGGTGACGAATCCGTCGGCCCGGTCCTCCTCGGAAACGGTATCCACGTGGTATTTCTTATGAAGGGCCAGAACCCCTTCGATATCCGATTCCTTTGCCATGCGGTATTCCATGATGTTCTCCCTTTAATTGCCAAGCAGGAGGGCTCCCAGCTCCTCCACCGATTCGACGATGTAACGGGGTGCCGCGGCGGTCAGTTCGTCCCGTCCCCCGTAGCCGTACAGGACCCCCGCCGCATCCAGGCCGTTCCTTTCCGCCCCGACGATATCATGTTTCCTGTCCCCGATCATCACCGTTTTATCCCCCCCGCAGGACAGTTCGGAAAGGGCATAGGCGATGACCTCCCCCTTGTCGCTCCGGCTGTTGTCCAGATTGCTGCCCGCCACCAGGGCGAACCGGGAATCCAGGCCGAAATGGCGCAGGATCTGTTCGGCAAAAACCGTGGGCTTGGAGGTGGCCACCGCCAGAGTCAGGCCGGCGGAGGACAGGTCGGACAACAGCTCCGGAATGCCCCGGTACACCCGGTTCTCATAGATTCCCCTGTCCCGGAAATACTCCCTGTACCATTCGATCGCCTCACTGGCCCTCCCTTCGGAAAAGCCGTAATAATCCCGGAATGACTGCCCCAGGGGGGGGCCTATGAACCGGATAAGATCATCCGGGTTCTTAACCCTGATGCCGAACCGCTCCAGGGCGAACTGCACCGACCGGGTTATCCCCTCCTTGGGATCGGTCAGGGTCCCGTCCAGATCAAAGAGAATCGTGTCGTATTTCATCATCCCCCCTTACCACTATAACACCGGCCGGGAAATGGCACAACCGCCCCCTTGGCGGTTGCCATGGATGAACAGAGACGATTGGATAGGAGAAGAAGATTCCCCGATCTTCCCGGCTGCGTCCTTGAAACGAAGACGAAGGAGGGGCTTATCCGTTCCCTGGAGTATCTGAATCGGGGGACAGCATCCGGATTTCGGTTCTGACCGTATCCCCGATATGGATGACCCGAAAGCCGAAGTCCCGGGTATCGGTGACGATGGTCTCCCCCTCGCTGCGAATCTGCATGATGGCGGAGGGGGTGACGTGCTGCACGACCCTATCCCGGACTGTCCGGTGGGCGGAGTGGTAGTGGCCGCAGAAGAGGTAGGTCTCCCCCTCCCTGCCCGCGAGGAGGGAACCGATTCTCTCCTTACCCTTGAGGGCCAGATGCCGGTCCAGAATCCTGTCGCAGTCCAGAATGGGGTGATGGCTGAACAGGAAGACCCGCTCCTTCCCCGCCCCGTCCATTTTCCGGCGGAGCCAATCGATCTGGGCACCGCTCATTTCTCCCCGGCTGGTATCCAGAAAGAGGCAGAGCTGCCCCCCGATCCGCCCGGCGAAGTAGTACTCCCCGTTCCTGATGTATTTCCTGTTTATCAGATCCATCCCGGCAAGGGTTTCAATTTCGTCATGATTCCCGGGAACGCAAAAAAAGGGCATTCCCATGATATCCAGAAGTCCGGACAGACGGCCCAGGGCGCGTTTCTCCCCCAGATCGCCGGTCAGAACCAAACCGACGATATCGGACCCCTCAATCTCCGAAAGGATACGGTTCAGGTTCCCCGCCGTATCGATCCGGTGCTCCCGGGAGAGGAAATCATCCAGATGGAGATCGGTTATATGGGCTATCTTCATGGCACCCCCCGCCCTGAATCATAGCATCGTTTTCCCTATCCATCAATAAATGATTGCACTTTTTTATTTCCGGCCCTTCCCGCCTACTGGTTAAAGAAGTTCCGGTAGACGCTGGAGAAGATCCCCGCCACGCAGGTATCGTCATACATCTTTCCCTCGTACACATCGCTTATGGAAATCTCCACGTAATCCGTATCCGCGGGGAGCATGATGGTCTGGGGATCGGGTCCGTCCTCCAGGATGACACGGAAGGTGACCCGGTCCGCGGGAAGGGAAATTTCCAGCTCCCTGATCCGGCCATAATAGTCGTAGAGCCAGCTCTTCTGCGGGTCGATGCATCCGTTGAAGACGACCAGACTCCGCACATCCCCCCGGAAGGTCCAGAGGCGGATCTTGCTGTTCCGGCCGGGCCCCACATCCCCCTCCGCCCAGCAGGTCTTCAGATCGGTATCATTCAGGGACTCCCCCCCGTGCCCTTCCAGGGCAGAGGACACCTCGACCCGGGACCAGGGCCGGAGATCCCCCTCGGGGTACCAGCTGCCGTTGGGCATGACCAGGGAGCCGTAGATATCATCGACCCCGTCGGTACGGCTCAGGAGATGCACGCTGTATTTTGACTGGAGGATGATAAAGCGCCGCTCCCCCGCCCGCAGGGTGGTATAGGGCCCGTCCTTGCCCAGGATGTAGAAGTCGGAGAAATTACGGGAAGGGTCCAGCCTGTTCTCATAGGTCAGGGTGAATTCGGTGAATTCCATATGGTGCAGCGGCTCCCCCTCAAAGGTTTTGCCGGTGAGACTCTTAACGGTGGGAGCATCGCCACAGAGATAGGCCGGGGCTATGAGAAAAAAGAGAGCGATCGCCATAGGTCCCGGGGCTTTCATGGATACCTCCCGGTTCTACTATCGACCGGGGGTTGTAAAAAAAAGAGCCCCCGCGGGGAATTCTCTTTCCAGCCCTGTTCCTGAGTCATGGAGTTTCATGTTTCACCCTCTTCCATAGTATTGAACCGACCCGTTGATAGTCATTGCCCAATCCCTCCGTAGTAATCAAACTGTCATTACCTGGTAATCAAAACCCCTCCGGCCTCAGAAGCACCCGGGGAACACTATCCCATTCAAAATAAGTTTTCTTCAAGGAGGCCGCCCTAGGTCAACCGGAAGAGAACAATGTTTCCTGTGCGGCCTACGGTAGTACTGGCGTGCAGGCAAGGCATGGCCGACCAGCCAACACTCTATACATCCGAACTGAAATGGGAATTGAGAAAAAAGTGAAAAATAATGACCAAACCAGAGTTTTATACGGTTTTATGAGAAGACCGCGGATTAATTACTAATTAGGCTGAATTTCGAGTTTTATACCACCTGTACCCTTTCAGGAAAGAGGACTTGGATGCACCAAGCTGAAATCCCCGATTCACGACAATATGAAAAGGGGAGGCAATCAAAGAAGAAAAACGCTTCAAGATTGCCATGAGGCCGGGCTTCAAACAAGATCGGTTCCCTTTTTTTGAAAATTAAATCGATTATTATCCTTTGGTATGCTATTCTTTCTCCATGAATGAGCGAATCGGAGAATATCTGA
>QKAI01000207.1 GCA_003246505.1 Spirochaetaceae bacterium
GATCTGGCGCGCCTTGTGATCGGGGGGCAGTCCGACCGGGTCAGGGAAACCCTGGAAAGGGGGGATGGTCATTCACTCCGCTTCGGGGCGATCCCTCCCCGGCCGGACCGTCTCTACCGGAGGATAGCCGAATTCTACGGGGACAGTCTCCCCGGGGGGGAGAGGGGATTTACCTATCCCCTGGGGGAGTGGCGGAATCATAGGGCCGATATCGACCGCTGGTTCGATTTCTATAACGGGAGAATCCTGCTAAGCCCCTCCCGGAAGGGACTTCTGGGGGTGGAACGACTTAACAGGGAGATAGGGGAGAGGCTCTTCTCGCGCTCCCTCCACGGTTCCTCCCTCATGATGAGGGGTAACGACTACGAACTGGAACTCTTCAACGGGGACCGGGGGGTGATTCTTCTCTTCCGGGGGGAACCGCACGTGTTCTTTCCCGGGGAGGGGGAGCACCGCCATTTTCCCCTGGCCTATCTGGATGACTGGGAGTACAGCTGGGCCCAGACCATTCACAAAAGCCAGGGCTCCGAGTTCGACGAGGTGATGATCCTGCTGCCCCGGGGCGCGGACAGGCTGCTCTCCCGGGAGATTCTCTACACTGCCCTGACCCGGGCCAGGGAGAGGGTGCACCTCTATGCCGATCCGGAAGTGCTGGAAGCCTGCCTAGCCCGGGGAGTGGTGCGCAATTCCCGCATCAGAGAAGTTCTTTCAGCTGTTCCTTCGCCTGGGTGATCACTTCCCCGTACTGATCGTCCATCATCTGCTGCCGGTCCTGGAGGATCTTCATGAATTCCGGATCCTGTTCCGGCCGGAGCCTCACGTTCTGTCCCGTCTGCTCTCTCAGGCGGGCCTCCTTCTGCCTCAGCATGGGTTCGTACTGGGAGATGAGCGATTCGGCCATCTGCTCCCGGGTATCCAGGTACTGGGCGAAGAGGTTCTTCAGCTGGCCGAATAGGGAGGCCAGTTCCTTCTGCGCCCGGGAGGATCCGGCCAGTTGGGCAAAGGCCGTTTCCAGGCGGGCGGTTCGGGCGAGGTCTTCGTTCTTCTGGGGCAGCTTGACCTGGCCCATGAGGGATTCGGTCAGGGTTTGCCGGTAAAGGTCCTTCTCCTCTATGGCGTCATCGAAGAGGGATTCCCTCTCCCCATCGAGGAAAAGGGCGGCCCCTCTTTTGGCGGCCTTCACCGCTTCCGCCCGTTTAAGGGCTCCCCTGTCCGCTTCCACGCCGGACGTTTTCTCCATGGCCAGCTCCAGGGCCGACTTTATTCTGGACATACTAGACTCTCCTTCCTATAAACAGTTCTTCACCCGGTAAATGACCCGCCCCTCGAATTTCTCCCCCTTCTCCAGGTAGGGATAGAGGGACTGGGGTATGTGGGAACGGACTTCGTCGCTCAGGACGAGTTCGTCCCGGCATCCCTCCCGGCAGGCCATGTGGAAGAGGGTATTCACCGAATCGGAGACGATGTTCCCCGTATGGCCCCTCTTCTGGAATTCCGTAGAGCCCAGGTGGAGGCCCATGCGGAAGGTGGTCCGGACTTCGTATCGGCTGAACCGGCTGATCCGGCGGTTCAGATAGCACTCCAGGGCCGCCTCCATGGCATAGAATTTCTGTCCGTCAAAGGGGAAGAGATAGACCCCTCCCCAGCCGTTCCAGAGCCACTGATAGCCGTACCAGGCGTCCATGTGCTCGTCCAGCCAGTTCCGGAATTCCTGGTTGAACCGCTCCGCCCCCTCCTGGCCCAGGATCTCCTGGACCCGCATCATATCGTCAAGGCCCACGTAGAGCAGGGCGAACAGGTACTCCCGACCCTCTTCCACCCCCTCCCAGTTGACACCGGAGTAGGGGACGGAACGGTTCCATCCGTCGTTGATGAAGCGCCGGTCTATGGGATTCAGACGCTGGACCTGCTCCAGGCGCTCCCGGCTCAGGCCCTGGCGCAGAAGGCCCGGGCTGATATAGTCCACCGCCCCGTAGTGGAAGAAGAAGGCCGGATCCTCCGTAGGCTCCCCGCTGTCCACTATGGCGAACCTCAGATCGGACCGGTGGTTCAGATAGGAGAGATGGTGGGTCAGATCCTCCTCGAAGGGGCGGGATTCCAGATCCAGGTAGACCACGGCCCCCCGGATCCCCTTGCAGATCTCCCTGAGGCTGTCGGGGGAGTGGAATTCCAGCTTTTCGTAGCCGCTTTCCAGGAAGAATTCCCTGATCGGCTCCCGGTCCGTAAAAATCAGGTATCTCATGTTTCCTTCTCCCAGCACAGGCGGTAGTTGTAGAGCTGCTCCCGCCCGACCAGATTCAGCTTCCTGAAGCCCGAGGAAACATCCCCGGGCAGATGGCTGTACACCTCCTGGGATATGGTCAGGCTGTCCGGATCGGTATGGTTCTCCTCCAGGCGGTAGGTCTCCTTTACCGTCTCGGACATCTTGATCCGCCCCTCCTCCAGGGAGAACTCCACTGGTCCCGTTTTGATGGCCAGCCGGAGCTGCACCGGCCGGTCCAGCCGGTTGGAAAAGTGGTTGAAGAGGAAGATCCGGTGGAGTATCTCCATGGCGCTGTAGACGGCCTGCTCGTTCCGGGTTCCGTAGTAGAAGGCGCAGATCGCCCCGTCCCCCTCCCAGGACCAGATCCGCCCCAGCCTCAGGTTGATGATCTCGCTGATATCCTGGCGGATGAGCTCGAAGGTCTTCTCCACGATCTCCGGGTCATTCTGCCGAACCATCTGGGTGTTCTTTACCAGATCCAGCTTGAGAATGGCGAAGGTGCAGGTCTGCCCCTCCCTCAGCACTCCCCAGTTTTTCGTGACGCTCTTCCGGGAGTCCTCGATAAAGGAGTTGGTCTCCCGGTTATAGATAATGCCGTCCTCCGCCATAAGCTGTATGACGTGTCCCAGACGGGGAAAATGGTACTTTCTGCCGTGGATGCCCTGGGTCTCCGCCTGGGCCATGAGGGAGACGAGATCGGGGAAATAGTTCCATTCCCGCATATCCTTGACTATCTGCCGGGCCCCGTCCCCGTGGGGTATGGCGTTGTGAACGGAAACTCCCATGCGTTTGTGCAGATCGTAATCCGGTACGATGCGCCTCACAAGGTGGATCATTTCCTTCTGGGTCATGCTGCGCGACAGACCCTTAACCACATTGTTCAGCATGCTTTCCTTGACTCTCATATGCTTGATTCAAGACTAACATGAAAGGGGCGGGGATGTCGAGTCGGGAAGGGGAGGGGCGGGAAAAGAACAAATTCCTTAAATTCCATTTTTATATGCCGAAAATAGTAAGGAAGGAGTATCCCCATGGAAAAGACACAACCGGAGTGGCTTAAGCTAAAGTGCTATATGGAAACGGAGAAAATCCTCTTAACCTCTTTTTTTGAAAAGAATAAGAAGGTGAGGGTCTATGTCCGTGACATGGATTGGCCCACCCTGGAGAGTCATCTGAGGGATCTTGACGATCTTTCCTGCCAGATACAGGAAATGGATAGAAGAAGGCACCGGGTCTTCGAAAAGATCAGGAAAAACGTTCCCCCCGGGGAAAATCCCGATTTTTTTACTCTCACCGCCTCCCTGGAGGATCCGGTCCGGGAGGATCTGAGGCGGCTCCACAACGGCCTGAAGATCATTACCGATCAGGTCAGGGTGGAGGGACGGGTGACTTCGGCCTACGTGGAAGCCAGAAGGCAGAGCCTGAGGGATATGCTGGGGGAACTGATTCCGGAAACGCGGAACCTCTTCTACGGCCCCTCCGGGGCGTCTTTCAAGGGATCCACCGGTACCAGCTCCCTGCTGGTCAATCGCAGTTTGTAAAGGAGTTCGACTATGAAATCCACCTTTATGGGAATAGAATTGGGAAAACGGGGCATCATGGCCAGTTCCCAGGCCCTGGACACGGCGGGGCACAACATCTCCAACGCCAATACGGAAGGCTACAGCCGGCAGAGGGTGAAGCTGGGCTCCACGGATCCCCTCTACATGCCCCAGCTGAACCGGGCGGAAGTGCCCGGGCAGATCGGCCAGGGGGTGGACGTGGTGAGCGTGGAACGGGTCCGGGACGACCTTCTGCAGAGCCGGATCGTCTCCTCCGGGGACAGCAAGGGCTACTGGAACACCCGCTCCGACTACCTTCTCCAGGTGGAGCAGATCTACAACGAGCCGAACGACACCTCCGTGAGGACCCTCATGGATAAATTCTGGGAGGGCTGGCAGGAACTCTCCGTCAATCCCAGCGACCAGGCCGCCCGGCGGCAGGTGGCCAGACGGGGCGAAACCCTCATAGAAGGGATCAACAACCGCTATAACAGCCTCAGGGATGTGCGCGCCATGCTGGACGACGACGTGGCCGTCTCCGTGGGGGAAGTGAACAGCATCCTCTCCAACATACGGGAGCTGAACGAGCAGATCGTCAAGTCCGAAGCCCTGGGGGACAACCCCAACGACCTGTACGACAAGAGGGACCTCCTGACCGAGGAGCTCTCCGACTATATCAGGATCACCGTGGAGAACAAGAGGGATCCGGACGAGTTCCAGATCCACACGGGGGGTCGGGAGCTGATCCAGGGGAAAAAGGTCAATTATCTGGCCACCGATCCCAATCCGGACAACGAGAGCTATCGGGACATCACCTGGGCGGGAAGCGACGAAAGGGTCGTCCTCTACGGGGGGAAGCTCTCCGCCCTCGTGGAACTGCGGGACGGGGACCTGCGCGAGGAGATCCAGAGCCTGGACATGATGACCATCAATTTCACCGACATGGTGAACGGCATCCACCGGCAGGGCTGGAACGGCAACCACGAAACGGGGGTGGATTTCTTCAGGGAATACCCCTTCATCAATAACGTGGCGGGCAACTACGACCGCAACGGGGACGGGGAGGCGGACACCAGCTGGATCTACCGCTTCACCGGCTCCCACAGCCTGAATCCCCAGCAGCAGGCCGGCCTGGAGGGAACCATCACCCTGAACGGCCCCTCGGGGGACGTGGAAATCGCCTATCACCCCTCGGACACGGTGGGGGACATCATGGAGCGGATCAACAACTCCCCCTCGGAGGTCAAGGCCATGCTCGACTTTAACGGGCGCATGATCCTCAAGGCCTCCCCGGCGGCGCAGATCGGCAATCCGGACTTCGTGATCCGCCATGTGGAGGATTCGGGGCAGTTTCTCGCCGGATACGCGGGCATTCTCCAGAACACCGGGGCTGAAGGGGCCTACGACTGGAACCGGGCCGACGCGGTCCTGTCCCTGAGGGGAGGGGAGACGGACTTCTCCGTGGCGCCCCTGGCCCATCCCTCCGGATGGCTTCAGATCAACGAAACCCTCATCACCGATCCCAACGCCATCGCCGCCGGCCTGGGCGAGAACGGCCGCCCCGCCGCGGCGGGGGACGGTTCCGCCGCCCTGGCCATCGCCGACCTGAGGCAGAACATGGTCATGGTGGGACCCCGCAGGAGCTTTGACGACTACTTCGCCGAAACGGTGGCGAAGATCGGCCTCAAGGGGGAGCAGGCGGAGCTGACCAGCGAGACGGAGAATCTCGCCTGGAAGCAGCTCAAGGACATGCAGCAGTCCATCAGCGGGGTCAACCTGGATGAGGAGTTCGCCGACATGATCAAATTCCAGCACGGCTTCAACGCCGTCTCCCGGTACATCACCACCGTGGACGACATGCTGGATACCATAATCAACAGGATGGGGGTGTAAACCATGTACCGGGTCAGTACCAATATGCCGAATGACGATTTCCGCTACCGCATGTTAAGGCAGGACAACAGCGTCAGCCAGACGGAAAACAAGATCTCCTCCTCCAACCGCATCACCAATCTGCGGGACGATCCCATCGCCGCGGCCCACTCCACCCGGCTCAAGTCGAACATCACCCGCATGGAGCGCTACGACCGGAACATCGACTACACCAAGGGGCGCTACCAGGAGGTGGAGGGCTATCTGGACGAGACCCTGAACATCGTCCACCGGCTCCGGGAACTCTCCGTGCAGGGGGCCACGGGCACCTACGGGGAGGATGACCGGGAGATGATGGCCGTGGAGGTGAACGAGCTTCTGAACCAGCTGGTGACCGTGGCCAACACCACCAGCACCGACGGGCGGGCCCTCTTCGGGGGGACCGACCGGGAGGGGCAGCCCTTCGAGGTCTTCATGAGCCGGGTGCCCAAGCTGCAGAGCGCCGCCATTACCGAGGTGAACTACCTGGGGAACATACAGGAGAATAAAGTCGAGATCGCCGAGGGCTCCTACGTGCCCGTGGATTTCAGGGGCAACGACGTCTTCTGGTCCGAACAGCATCAGATCTTCGGGCCCCGGGACGTGCAGGATTACGTGGTCCAGGAGGATACCTTCTTCACCGTGGACGGGGTGACGGTCAGCCTCAAGGCGGGGGACAACATCAATAACATCGTGGACCGGATCAACGGCAGCACCGCCGCGGTGAAGGCCGAAGTGGATCCGGTCTCCGGGGCCCTGAACATGAAAACCACCATCGCCCACCAGATCTGGCTGGACGAGCCGGAGAATGCCACGGTCCTCAAGGATCTGGGGCTCATCAAGGCGGTGGGAAAGCCCCCCCTGAACCTTTCCGGGGATGTGATGTCCTCGGGGGGCTCCCTCTTCGACACGGTCATCGCCCTCCGGGACGGGCTTCTGAACAACGACGCGGAGCAGATCGGTGGGTCGGTTCTGGCCGGCCTCAGCTCCTCCCTGGATACGGTTCTGGGCAAAATGGCCGATCTGGGAGCGGTGGGGGAGAGGCTGGACGTCACCCAGAACCGGCTCACCAAGGCCGTGGTGGATACTCAGAGCTGGGACTCGGGACTCACCGATACGGATATGACCGAGGCGGTGACCCGGCTCAAAATGCTGGAGTACGTGCAGCAGGCCACCTACAGGGCCTCCTCCCAGATCTGGCAGAAATCACTCATGGACTTTTTAAGGTAGGATGATACATGGATAACGACGAAAAACAGATCTCCATCCCCTCCGGTCTCTTCGGATTCGAAGGGCTGACCCGCTACGCCCTGCTCCGGGCCGCCCAGGAACCCTTTCTCATTCTCAAATCACAGGAGCAGGAGAATCTCTCCTTCATTCTCATCGATCCCCTCTACTTCCGCTCCGACTATACCCCCGACCTGAGCGACGAGGACCTGAAGGAGATCGGGGTGGAAAAGGACAAATACGACAATGTCTACGCCCTGGCCATCGTGACGGTACGGCCCGACGAGGAACCGCGCATGACCGCCAACCTCCAGGGGCCGATCATTATCAACGGGGAGAATCTCATCGCCCGGCAGTGCATCACCTCCAATCCCAAGTGGCAGACGAGGCACGACATCCTGGCGGAGATCAGGGCCCATCAGGGAGCCGAATCATGCTGATCCTCTCACGGCGCAAGGATGAGACCATCATCATAGACGATAAAATCGAAATTTCCATTGTGGATATCAAGGGGGACCAGGTCAAACTGGGCATCAACGCCCCCCGGTCGGTGAAAATCTACCGCAAGGAGGTCTATCTGGAAATCGAAAAGGAAAATGCCGCCGCCGCCCGATCCAGCACGGACGCCCTGGCCTCCCTGGGGGATATCTTCGGGAAAAAGGACTAATCCTTCCTTCCCTGCCTCTCCTCCAGACTGATCTCCGCCTCGCTTTTTCGCAGGTAAAGGGGCCCCGTGTCCATCCCATCGGCTCCCCGTTTTCTGAAAAGCTCACTTCCCAGGGCTATCAAGTCCAGTCCGCCGGAATGCCGGATCTCCCGGTCAAAGCGGAATCTTCCCCGGTCCGGCCGATTTTCCGTGGCCTCCCTCAGAAGGGGGCTGTCCGGTCCGGTGATGATGACCGGTTCCTCTCCCGCCCATTTTTCTTCCAGCAGAGAAAAGAGCTCCTCCCCGGTAAGGTCCCCGTAGTCGGTGATCCTCTCTCCCCCCCGGTAAAGGGCGGCGAAGACCCGCTGCTTCCGGGCGTCTATCACAGGTATGACGATGCCGTCGAAGAGACAGAAGGGGCGGGCCAGAATATCCAGGGTGGGAACCGCCACGAGGGGCGAGCCCGTTCCGGCGCAGATGCCCTTGGCCGTGGCCATGCCCACCCGCAGGCCCGTAAAGGAGCCCGGCCCCAGGCTGGTGCACACCAGATCCAGGTCGGCCGGTTTCATATCCGCTTCACGGAAGAGGTAGTCTACCCCGGGCATGACCAGTTCGGAGTGGCGGAATCCCCGGTCCGCGTTATACTGGAAATACTCCTCCCCCCTTTGCAAAGTCAGGGAGAGTATGCGGGTGGAACCGTCGATTCCCAGAATATTCATGCCGTCCATCCTTTAATCGTTATCTTTCGTGTCTGATCCTCCAGGATGAGGATTTCCACCACTATCAGATCGGAGGGAAGAAGGGATTCCACCCTTTCGAACCACTCCACAAGGCAGACGCCCCGCCCGTAGAGCATGTCCTCCGCGCCCAGAAGAAAGAATTCCTCCTCATCCTGTATGCGGTAAAGATCCA
>QKAI01000112.1 GCA_003246505.1 Spirochaetaceae bacterium
GAATCGGTGTCAGCCCATAAAAGACCCAGGAAGCGATAAAACCGGGAACCAATTAGAAAAAGATAGTAAGAAATGCTTCGGAAAATATATCCATTGTTCATTATACTAATACATATGTTATAAAATATCAATCATATACTAATCGCATTGGGTCAGGCAAAGGACAAGATGTCCTCATTAATAGTATAATGGATCCGAACCGGGAGAGGGTAATGGGAAAGAACTACTGCGCCATCGATTTTGAAACCGCCTGCCATAGCCGGGCCAGCGCCTGCGCCATAGGGGCGGCCCGCATCCGCCACGGGGGGGTTAGCGAATCCTTTTATTCCCTGATCAAACCGCCGGCGGGGATGGAGATACTCCCCTTCTTTACTTCGATTCACGGGATCGGGAACGATCAGGTCTCTTCGGCCCCCACCTTCAGGGAGCTCTGGCCGGAACTCAAGGCGTTTCTCGGCGATGACACGCTTATCGCCCATAACGCTTCCTTTGACAGGGGCGTTCTGGATGCGGTCATGGCCTATTATGATCTGAGGGAGAAGCGGCCCGCCTTCGAGTGCACCGTCACCATCGCCCGGAACCGGTGGCCGAAGCTTCCCAATCATAAACTGAACACCCTGTGCGACTACCTGGGGATAGAGCTTGACCACCCCGAGGCCCTGAGCGATGCGGTGGCCTGCGCCCGGATTTTCGTGGCGGCTTTGGGATAATCAGCCCTTGATTCCCCCGACCATGAGTCCGGATACGAAATGTTTTTGTATAAAGGGATAGATGATGAGCACGGGCAGCATGCCCAGCACCATGACCGCCATCTTTAAATTGCCGTAGACATAGTTGCCCCCGCCCAGGGATTCGTCCGATTCGAACATGAGGCTCCGGAGCACCACCTGCAGGGTATACTTCCTGCTGTCGTTTATGAACATGATGACTTCGAAATACCTGTTCCAGTAGCTGACGCAATAGAAGAGGGTGACCGCGGCTATGACCGATACGGACAGGGGTATCACGATGCGGAAGAGGATCACCAGATCGTTGCATCCGTCAAGCTTGGCCGATTCCAGGAGGGTCTCCGGAATGCTGGACATATAATTCTTGATGATGATCAGATTAAAGGTGGACATGGAGACGGGCAGTATGATGGAGGCGATGCTGTTGATGAGCCCCAGACTCCTCACCACAATGTAAAAGGGCATGATCCCCGCGTCGAAGAGCATGGTCAGCACGATAAGCTTCATGAAGATATTCCTCCCCAGAAGATGCTTCTGGGAGAGGGCGTACCCCAGGGGAAGGGTTATGAACATGGAGAGGAACGTCCCCGCGACCGCCACGAAAATGGAATTCTTGAAGGCGTTCATATAGCCGCTGTGGAGGACCTTGTCGTAATTGACCAGGGTAAAGGATTTGGGGATGAGAAGATAGTCGTTACCCATCACATCGATATCTTTGGCGAAGGACGTTATAAGCACGTTCCATATGGGGACGATGAATACCAGGCAGACAAGGGAGAGGAAAATGATATTGAATATATTAAAGGCGCGCCGGCCCGGGGATACTTTGATTTGGTTCTTGTTACTCATATTCTGCACCTTATAGAATGGGATCGTCGAGGAATCGGCTGCTGATCCTGTTCGTGGAGAAAACCAGGATCACCGTGATGATGGAGGTGAACATGCCCACGGCGACGGAATACCCCAGGTCGCCGGAGAGGACGCCCTCCCTGTAAACATAGGTCTGGAGGACGTCGGCCACGTCGTATACGGCGGCGTTGTACATGACCAGGACCTGTTCGAAAATCAATAGCACGTGGGACAGGTTAAGAAGCAGCATGGTCACGATGGTGGACCGTATGCCCGGCAGGGTCACGTGCCACAGCTGCCCCCACCGTCCCGCCCCGTCTATGGTGGCCGCTTCGTACAGGTGGGGCTCCACCGTGGTCAGGGAGGCGATGTAGATGACCGACCCGTAGCCGACCTGGCGCCAGATGTAGGAGGTGATCAGAACGGGCCGGAAGAAGTGGGTGTCCGCCATGAAGTAGATGGGCTTGCCCCCGAAGAGGGCGATGATATGGTTCACCAGCCCGGAGGAGGGGGAGAGCAGATTGACGAATATGCTCCCCACCACGACCCAGGAGAAGAAGTAGGGAATGTAAATGAGGAACTGGATGGATTTCTGCACCCGGGCGTTCTTCAGCTCGTTAACCAGCAGGGCGATGATAAGGGGCGCGGGAAAGTAAAAGACGATATTCGCGATGCTGATGATGATCGTATTCCGGAAGGCGTTCCAGAAGATATGGGACGTCAGCAGTCTCCTGAAGTTCTCGAATCCTATGAAGGAGACCCGGGAGCGGAAACCGTAATCCGTAAAGGCAAGACTCAATCCCATCAGGGGCAGATACTTGAACAGAATATACCAGACAAGTCCGGGCAGCATCATGAGGAACAGATACCGCTGATCCTTCATCTGCTTTATGAGATACCCATTGCCACCCTTTTCACGCTTCTTCATTATCCTCTTTTCCTCTCTCAATAATCCCGTATGTTATCTCGGCGGCCATGACCCTGACTCCGGTCAGCTCTTCGCTGCGCCTGTCCGGCTGATTTCCGCCCACGTAAATTTTCCACAATCCCCCGGTCCGCCTCCGATAGCCTTCGGAATCGACGCAGGTAAAGGCGTCCTTGCCCAGGGACAGGGTAAAGTCCCCTCCCCCGCCGGAGGGAAGGAAGACACTCTTAACCCCGCATAGGACAGGATGGGGAGGGAAATCTTCCCGTTCGGTCCAGCAGTAGGCCTGAACCGTTTCAAGGGCATCGTAACCGCCCCTGTTCTCCAGCCGGAAGGAGAGGAACACCTCCCCGTCTGACCGAACCTCCGCGTTCAGATCCCCATAGGAAAAATCCGTATAGGAGAGACCGAACCCGAAGGGATAGAGGGGCTCTTCCCCCAGGTACCGATAGGTTCTCCCCGCCATGGAGTAATCGGTAAATTCGGGAAGCCGGTTCCTTCGGGAGTAGAAGGTGACCGGCAGCCTCCCCGATGGACTGTACCGTCCGAAGAGAAGTTCCGCAAGGGCCCTGCCCCCGGATTCCCCGGGATACCAGGCCTGAATCAAAGCTTTCGCCTGGCCGTATGATTCGATCTCCGGATCCAGGGACCCGCCGGAGAGGAGAACCACCACAACCGGAGTGTTCCTGCCGCAGACCGCCCTGAGGAGCCTTCTCTGGCAGGGGGGCAGCCTCAGGTTCTCCTTGTCCCCGGCCCAGCCCCCGTTCCCGTCATCGTGCATCTCCCCTTCCAGGGTCTCGTCGAGTCCCAGGCAGAGGACGACCGCGTCGGAAAGATCCGTCACGGCTATGGCTTCGGAAAGGCGGTCGTCCTTCTCCCCCAGCCGTTCGACCCGGTCCCTGTTCAGGGCGCTGCCCTCGGAATAGAGGACACGGGCGCGGGGGGGCAGAATCTCCCTCACCCCTTCCAGAATCGTGGTCAGCCGGCTGGAGGTCCCGTGGTAATTGCCCGCCAGAGCCCTTCGGCTGTCCCCGTTGGGACCAATGACCCCTATCGTCCGGATTTCATCCTCCTTCAGGGGCAGAAGGCCCTCGTTCTTCAGAAGGACCAGGGATCTCCGGGAAGCCTCCAGGGAGAGGGCGGCGTGCTCCTCCGAATCCACATCGGAAAGGGAGAGGCCGTCGTAGGGGGTCCCTTCGTCGAAGAGCCCCAGCTGGAACCGGGTGGCCATGTTTCTCGTGCAGGCCTCCCGGATCCTCTCCTCCGATACGAGCCCCTTGCCTAATGCTTCGTCCAGGTGGCGGAACATGCTGCCGCAGTTCAGGTCGCACCCGGTATTCAAAGCCAGGGAGGCCGATTCCTCCTCGTTCTTCGTCACCCCGTGGCCCTGGTGGAAATCCCTGACCGCCCAGCAGTCGGAAATGTACATTCCCTCGAATTCCCACTCCCCCCTCAGGACGTCCTTCATGAGAAAGGGGCTGCCGCAGCAGGGTTCCCCGTTCAGGGCGCTGTACGCCCCCATCACACCGTTGACCTGCCCCTCCCTGACGCACCGCTCGAAGGCGGGGAGATAGGTTTCGTAAAGGTCCTTTTTGCTTACCCGGGCATTAAAGCTGTGCCGCAGGGGCTCCGGCCCGCTGTGGGCGGCCAGATGCTTGACGCAGGCCGCCGTCTTGAGGGGATAACCTTCCCCCTGCAGCCCTTTGACAAAGGCCACGCCCAGGGTCCCGGTCAGGAAGGGATCCTCCCCGAAGGTCTCCTGCCCCCGGCCCCAGCGGGGATCGCGGAAGATATTGATATTGGGAGACCAGACGGTCAGCCCCTTGTAGATGCCCCGGTCCTCCATGGCGGAGAAGGTATTGTACTTTCCCCGCTGCTCCGTGGACACCGCGTCGGCAATGGTCCGGACAAACCGGGGATCGAAGGTCGCCGCCAGGCCTATGGCCTGGGGGAACACGGCGGCCGTACCGGAGCGGGCGGCCCCGTGGAGCCCCTCGTTCCACCAGTTGTAAGGGGGAATTCCCAACCGGGGGATGGCAGGGGCGTCAAATCTCAATTGGCCTATCATTTCCTTAACGGTCATCCGGGCCACCAGAGCCGCCGCCCTTTCCTTATGTTTCATCTGCCATCCCGTCCGGTTCGAATCCTATCGGACAATCCTATTTGTTCAGTTCCTGGAGAATGGAGTCTCCCCCTATGCTCTTCCAGAAGTTGGCGTACTCGTCCATACCTTCCTGGACCGACACGCTTCCCACGACGATCTTGGTCGCGATAGACTCCCTGGTGCTCTTGATGGTGGGAGCCACCCGGTCGTAGTTCATGGAGACGCCCACGGGCACGTCCGCCCCGTGATTGGGCCCCAGATGCCCCTGGATGGCGTCTATATGGGCCTTCTGCAGGGGCAGCCCCTTCTCCATCGCCTCGGAAAGGGCAAAGGGAAGATTCTTGAGATCAATATTGATGAAGGAGTCGGAAAGGTAGTTAAGGGTGTACTTGTACCCGGAATTGGCCGCCCTGTCCGTAGGCACGATCATGCGGTTCTCATCCAGGGTATAGTGGGCGTTCTCCACTCCCAGGCCAAAGAAGGCGGGATAGATCTGGGGATCCATGACAATGGTCTCGATCACCTTCACCGCCGCTTCGGGGTATTTCGTCCGTGAGGAGACGACCCAGGCGGTCTGGGTCGCCTCATTCAGGGCGCCCCCCTTTCCCGCGGGGCCGACCAGTTCGTAGATCAGGTGCATGTCCGTGGGCTTCCGGGCGTTTTCCGTATTCTGCACGTAGTTAACGTAGTTGGTCACGTAATCGATATCGGAGGCGGCCTTGGCGGTATAGGTTTTTTCCCGCATGGCGCTGTTTTCGGTGGTAATGAACTCCTGGTTAAGAACCCCCGACTGGTACAGGCTGCGTACGTAGGCCAGGGCCTGCATCATCTCCGGCGTCTGGAACCCGTCTATGAACTTCCCGTCCTTTTTGTAGACGCCGCCCCAGGCCCCGAAGGAGTTGTAGAAATACTGGAAGTTGTCCACCCATTTGGGGAAGCAGAAGGGAACGATGCCGGCGCCCACGAATTTCTTCATCTCCCGGGCGAATTCCTCGGTGGTGGGGGCTTCGGAAAGGTTCACCCCGTACTGGGCCATAAGGTCCTTCCGCAGGAAGATCGCCTTGGCCTTGGGATAGTTGTAGGGGATAAAGTAGGTCTTGCCGTCAATCTTCAGGTCCTGGAACAGGCTGGGATTCAGGCTGCTCAGGGCGGGAGACGCGGCGATGAACCCGGTCAGGTCCAGAATCTGCTCCCGGGCGACCATGGTGGGGATCGCCGTCATGGCCTGGGAGATGACGAACACGTCGGGCACGTCGCCGCTGTTGATCAGGGTGGCGATCTTGTCCTTATAGCTGGCGAGGGGGGGGATGATGGGTTTGATAATGGCCCCCGTCCTCTCTTCGATCATCCTGGTGATTTCGTTCTGCAAATCCGGATCGGTGCTCAGGCCGTAGGTATTGTCCGCCGTGGCCAGAACGATTTCCGGTTGTCCCGAATCTTTCGCCTCACCCTTGCCCTCGGCGGCCAGGGAAAAACCGAAGCCGAACAAAAGCAGGGACGAAAGGAGCGCAAACACAATTTTCTTCATTTTCAACCTCTCTTATATGAAAAGATATTTTTTTACTCTTTTCTGATTTACATCGCCTTATAATAAAGGGGGAAGGGGGATTCGTCGTTAGCAGAATAGGGAAATTTCTTACACTTTTTCGTAGATGAAACTCCCTCCCCTTCCCTTCCTATTCCCAGCGGGGGAAGGAGAACTCCCCCCGATAGTTCGACCCGTTGTACAGGGGGTATTTTTCCGGGCTGTAGACCGGTCCCCCGGCAGCCGCCGGCCTGTCCTGGGTATAGATCCAGAGACGATTCCTGTCCCACAGGATAATCTCCTCCCTTCCGTCGCCGGTCAGGTCCAGCACCTCGGCGCAGAGATCGGGATGACCGTCGTCGGGGAACCGGACCGGGATCCGCCCCTCCCCGTCCATCAGCCCCCCCAGGTCCCGGCTCCCGTTCAAAAGGATCAGGTCCCGGCCGGAGCCGTCCCAGTTCACCGGGGTAATCATATTCCCGTTGCCGGGGAACTCCCTGTGCCATATCTCATTCCCTTCGCAGTCGTGAAGGTAGATTATCCCCTGGTTCCCCCAGAAGGTGGTGGTGCATATCTCCAGCCCCTCCCTCTCGGGGCAGTAGTTCCCCACGGAGATCCTCTGGCCGTGGCCGTTGATGTCCCGGCGCAGGATATTCCCCCTGGGGTCCACCAGCATGAAGCCCTCCCAGCCGGAGACGATGGCAATCCTGTCTTCGCCCCCCTTGCCGTCGAACTTGCCTATCACGATCTCGTCGGTATGGTCCTGCTCTATGGGAAGGGACCAGAGCCGCTTCCCCTCCGGGCTTATCAGATTGTAGCAGCTGAATATTTCGTCCTTCCCGTCCCCGTCAAAGTCAAAGGCGTAGGGGAAGTGGCCCGTATTGTTGTGGGTGAAGGACCACTTAAGGTTCAGATCGCCGTCGTAAACCCAGAGGCGGGCGTACCTGTCCTTAATGAGGATATCCGAGGGCCTCTCCCTGCCGGAGACATTGACGATGCGGATCGCGTCCACATTCAGGCGGTTCGTGGCGTGGATGCCGAACTCGATTCCGCACAGCTTTTGGGGATCCTCTCTATTCAGGGGGGTGGGGATTTCCTTCTTGACCTGCCCGGTTCTCCCGTCCAGTATTTTAAGGGTAAAGTCCCATGAGGCAATGACTTCGTCAATCCCGTCCCCGTCTATGTCGTATATCTGGAAGGGAAGGTCCGTGGTCAGCTGGATCACGTCCTCGTCGTCCCGGGGCTCTCCGATCTGCCACAGGACCTCCCCGGAATCGACGGAGACCGCGGTCATGCAGCTTATGAAGGGATACCGGTCCTTGTACACCCGGCGCTGGTGCTGGCATATGACAAAGAACATCTCCGATCCCCCCTTCAGGTGACCGAAGCGGATCTGCCGCCCCGCCCCGAAGTCGGCCAGGTCTATCTTCTTCCACAGAACCGGCCGGGGCAGTTCGCCGCCCAGGCGCCGGGTCTCCTCCTCTTCCCGGGAGCGCTTCCGCTTCCAGGCATCATGGGAGGCCCCGTCGGCGGTGACCGCCACCCGGGCGTACTGGGCGGGCATGCAGGAGGAAAGGGCGATGCCCCCCTCTTCGTATCTCCCGTCGGTCACATCCAGAACCGGGGTCCCGTTGAGGGAGCAGACGAAGCGGTCCCCCCGGGCCTTGACGGAGAGCTCCTGATAGGTGTCGCAGTCCCAGTCGGCTTTTACCGATCCCAGGAGGGTTCTCTCGTATTTTTCCACCCGGTGAAGCTCGACCCCCCCCTCCACGAGAAAGAGGGCATAGTGCATCATGCTGGTCTGATAGCGGAAGAGAATCCCGCTGGCGAAGGTCCGGGTAAGGGGCCGCAGGGAGACGGTCAGCTCGTAGTCCCGCCAGTCCTTTTCCCCGGCGGCCAGGGTGGGAAGGGCCGCCCTGTCCCCCATGGGCTGAACCCGCATCTGCTCCAGAATCGCCTTGCCGTCCATATGGGGCTTCGTGATAATCCAGGAGGGCCCCTTGTAGTTGTAGTTGACAATGGGATCATACCAGGACCCGGAATAGCCGGGAGAGGGGTAATGGTGATACTCGCCCATGGCGGAGTGTTCCGGATCGTAGGGAAGCGGTCCCAGGGAAAAGGAAGAGAAGTCCTCTTCAAACAGGGTTATGGAATTCACAACGGCATCCTTTCTCAAAATCGGTGATCAATATGGGAAAGGATACCCCCGTTCCGGAACTTCTGTCGTTAGCAAAAAACCGTAATTTCTTATACTTTTCCGTAGGGGGTCAGTAATCCGTGCGAACCGTATCCCTTACGTTCT
>QKAI01000261.1 GCA_003246505.1 Spirochaetaceae bacterium
GAAGCAATAGGACATTGTACTAGAGGGAATAGTGTGAATACACTAAATACCCGGGGATGCATCGAATGGCTGTCCGGATAACTTGAAAATATCCCCGCTTTCATGGAAAATAGGGACATGACTGAGGCGCCTATCCACAGTTACCTTCTCCGGGACCATCTCCTGTATCCCCACCTGCCCTTTCATATCCAGCCGGCCCGCCATTATCAGGACTTCCATAACCACCGCCACGATTTCACCGAGCTGACCCTGGTCGTGGAGGGAAGGGGGACTCACCACGTGTCGGGGCACGCCTACCCCATCGCCCATGGAAACGTTTTCGCCGTCCATCCCGGTCTCTGCCACAGCTTCACCGGCACGGACCGCCTGCGGATCATCAACATCATGTTCTCCTGGGAGACCCCCCTCATGGATACGAAGTTCATCTGCGGCCTCCCCGGCTTCCACCAGCTCTTCACCCTGGATCCCCTGCTGCGTGACGCGGGGGTTTACAAGCCGGGCCTCGCCCTTGAGGGGGAGAGGTGGGACGACATCCTGGGCCAGGCCTACCAGATGATCGGGGAGTACAACCGGGGCGAGCCGGGCTGCGAGGGGATGATCCACGCCGCCTTCCAGAAGATGATCATCACCCTGTCCCGGGACGGCAGGGAGGACCAGGAGGAGCGTCCCGAGGAGACGCGGCCCATAGCCCGGGCCATGGCCTACCTGCAGCAGCACTACCGGGAGAGGATCACCGCAGAGGAGCTGGCCGACGCGGCCTGCGTCTCCTCCCGCCACCTGGCCCGCCTCTTCGCCACCCTCCTGAATACCTCCCCCTTCGAGTACCTGGCGGACCTGCGGCTCAGCGAGGCCCACCGGCGGCTGGCGGAAAAGGGGGGGACCATAACGGAGATAGCCGAATCCTGCGGGTTTTCGGACAGCAATTATTTTTCCCAGGTTTTCAAAAAAAGGTACGGGGCCAGCCCCCGGGAATACAGAAAGACGGAAAGGAGAGAGTTATGAACAGGGACAAAACGAAAATGCTCAGGCAATTTCAGAAAGAGGAGATCACCGCCAGTATTTTTTATAAAAAACTGGCCCGCCTGGAGAAGGATGATAAAAACAGGAAGATCCTGGAGCAGTTCTCCCGGGACGAGGCCCTTCACTACGAGGTATTTAAAAAACTCTCCGGAAAGGAGGTGAAGCCCAGCCGTTTCTATGCGAATTTCGTGGTTCTCTGCGCCCGGGTCCTGGGTCTGACCTTCACTCTCAAGATGGTGGAGAAGCTGGAGGAGTCCGCCCAGAGGGGCTACGGCGCCCAAATAAAAGAAATTCCAGGCCTGGAAAAGATCCTCGCCGACGAGGAAAGGCATGAGCGGGAGCTTCTGAATATGATCCAGGAGGAGAGGCTGGAGTACGTGGGTTCCATCGTACTGGGGCTTAACGACGCCCTGGTGGAACTGACGGGAGCCCTGGCGGGGTACACCTTCGCCTTTCAGAACACCCGCCTCATCGCCCTGACCGGACTGATCACGGGCATCGCCGCCTCCCTGTCCATGGCCTCCTCGGAGTTTCTCTCCCACCGGGCCGAGGAGAAGGGGGCCAAAGCCCTGACCGCGTCGGTCTACACGGGCATCGCCTATATCACCACGGTCATCCTGCTGGTCCTGCCCTTTCTGCTTCTGGAGAATTTCATCCTGGCCCTGATCGTGACCCTGGCCATAGCGGTGGTCATCATCGCCCTGTTCAATTTCTACCTCTCCGTGGCGAAGGAGCTCTCCTTCCTGCGCCACTTCCTGGAGATGGCCGGCCTGAGCCTGGGCGTTTCCGCCCTCTCCTTCGGCATCGGCGTACTGGTGAAGGTCTTCATAGGAATCGACGTTTAGGAATCGTCCGGCCCCTGCCCTTTAACTAAATCATCCTTTTCATTATACTGAATCGGGATCAGACCGTTCTGATCCCGCTTTTTTGGGAGGTTCATATGGATCTGAAAAACATTTTTCACAAAGAGAACTGCCTCATTTTGCAGGAAAAGACGAAGACGGAAGCCCTCCATGAGATGATAGAGAGTCTCACCTCGGCGGGCCATGTGACCGATCCGGAGGAGCTCCAGCGGGAGATCTTCTACCGGGAGCAGCTCATGAGCACGGGGATCGGCATGGGAATCGCCGTCCCCCACGTGCGATACAAGGGAGTGACCGAGCCGGTGGCCGCCCTGGGGATCTCCCACGGGGGAATCGAGGATTACGAAAGCATCGACAACGAGCCGGTTTTTCTGGTGGTGATGATCATCGTGGGGGAAAACCAGCATAAGCAGCATATCCGCCTCCTCTCCCAGATCATGGAAAAGCTCAAGGACAACGACCGCCGGACGGCGCTTTTCGCCGCACAGACGGGGGAGGAGATCTACAGTCTCATGACGGGAACGGGGGATGAATAGTTTCTCCCACATCCTGGAATCCTTCTCCCCGGGCAATTTCAACATGATCCTCCTTCTGGGCATGGTCCTCTTCCTGGGATCGGCGGGGGGACGGCTCTTCCAGCGGATCCGCATTCCCCAGGTGGTGGGCTACATCGCCATTGGCATCATCCTGGGCCAGTCCGGGTTCCGTTTCATTTCCGCGGAATCGATAGGGAATCTCCAGGGATTCAGCTCCTTCGCCCTCGCCCTCATCGGCTTTATGATCGGTGGGGAGCTGAAGATCCAGACCATTAGGAAATACGGGAACCAGTTCACCTGGATTCTCCTCCTGGAGGCCATGGGGGCCTTCGTCGTGGTGGGAGCCCTGGTAACGGCGGGGGGTTACTTCCTCTTCGGGGACTTCAGACTGGCCCTGGCCCTGGGGCTGCTCCTGGGGGCGATCTCCTCGGCCACCGCCCCGGCGGCCACCACGGACGTGCTGTGGGAGAACAAAACCCGGGGGCCCCTGACCACCACGGTCCTGGGCCTGGTCGCCATGGACGACGGGGTGGCCCTGCTGCTCTTCGCCCTGGCCACCAGCGTGGCGGGAGCCCTGATCGGCACCTCCACGGCTGGGCTGGGCATGAGCCTTCTGCTCCTTCTCTGGGAGATCGGCGGGTCCATCCTCATCGGCTCCCTCATGGGGTGGGGCCTTTCCAAGCTGATCCGGGGGTACATCGCGGAGGACAAGATCCTCGTCTTCTCCCTGGGCCTCATCCTCCTCATCATCGGCCTGACCCAGATCCTGGATCTGGATACGATCCTCTGCGCCATGTCCATGGGATTCTTCATGGTGAATTTCGCGCCCAAGAAGAGCCGGATCCTTTTTAACCTGGTGGAAAAATTCACCCCCCCCATCTACGTTCTCTTCTTCGTCATGGTGGGAGCCAAGATGAATATCCGGAATATCAACGGCCTCGTTGCCATCCTGGCGGCCCTCTTTCTGGTGGGCCGGACGGGAGGGAAATTCCTGGGGGCGACCGTGGGGGCGGTGGTGTCAAAGGCCCCGGAGACGGTGCGCCGCTACCTCCCCTTCTGCCTCCTCAGCCAGGCCGGCGTGGCGGTAGGCCTTTCGGTGGTGGCGGGTCAGACCTTCCCCGATCCCCTGGGGAGCATCATCGTCATGGTGGTGACCACCACCACCTTCGTGGTGCAGCTCATCGGCCCCCCCAGCGTGAAATTCGCCGTGGACCGGGCGGGGGAGACGGGGCTCAACATCACCGAGGAGGACCTCCTTTCCCGGAGCAAAGCCTCGGACCTGATGACGAACCGGACCATGATCGGCGAAGGGCAGACCATCGAGCAGATCCTGCACATCTTCAGCACACAGGACGATCTGGTCTATCCGGTGGTCAACAGGGAGAAGAAGGTGATCGGCATCATCACCATAGACAATCTGAAGGATACCTTCATCGCCTCGGAGCTCTCCCCCTTCCTCCTGGCCCACGACATCATGATCCCCCTGGTGGGGACCTGCCCCGAGGACGCCACGGGGGCGGAGGCCTTCGCCCTGATGAAAAAGAACAACCGGGACTATCTCTCCCTGACCGACAAAGAGGGCAACTGCGTGGGCATCCTCGAGGAGCGGACCGCCCGGAAAAAGCTCTCCTTCAAGATCATGGAGCTGCAGCGCAAAGCGGACGCCCTGGGCTGAAAAAAAGGGCTGCCCGGGATAGGAGAGATTCCCGGGGCAGCCCTAAAAACTAAAGAAGAAAAGGATTTTCAGAAACTGTAGACCCCTTCCAGGGAGAGGTAATCATTTCCGCTGAACTGACCGAAGAAACTTTCCCCGTCCCCCAGGAAGAGGGATCCCGCCCCGGTGAGGGTGAGGTTTCCGTCCACGTTCCAGTCAACCGACGGTTTGATCATGGCGGATTGGTCCTCCACCCGGTAGGTGAGGGTCACCTCGGCCTCCACCTTCTCGTGGTTGAAGGAGTCGGAGACGTTGCAGACCAGGGTGGTCTCCGTTTCGTCCGCATCGGCCTCGATATCCCCGGCCTGGTCCGTTTCCCTGTGGTAGAGCATATAGGAGCCGGTGACCTGCAGATTCAGGTTCACGTTGTGAAGGGGCAGGTCCCGGTCGAATCCGGCCACGTAATTCAGACTGGGATTGTGGACAGCGGCGTCGGTCCCGTCCCAGTCTTCGGTCATGTAGTAGGCCCCTTCCCCCCGGAGGTTGAATCCCCCCAGGACCATGCCCGCCTCCAGGCCGAAGACCTGCAGGGGATCGTAATCGATATCCAGGGTATCATAGGAGGTACCGGTCACGCTGGGGGTCCGGTAGCGGCCGATATAGTAGACGGCTCCCAGATCGACCTGTCCCAGAGTAGCGGTCAGCCGGGTGCCCGCCTGGCCGTAAGCCAGGGTGGTCGTATCGGGGAGAAAGGCGTCGATGCTGCTGTGCCCGGAGAGAAACTGAGTCTGGGCGGCAGCGGCCATCGCATTCGCAACGGTGTCACCGTAGGTGCCGACGGCAGCGGCATAGGTGTCGGCATAGCGGGAAACAGCTTCCGCTTCAACAAAACCGGTCACCCGATTCACCAGCGACTCTGTTTCACCCAGCACCCAGTTCCCCTCCGAGGCCAGTTCGTCCGCCTGGAAGAGGGGCACGTAGACCAGTTCCAGCTTGCCGTTCAGGCTGTGGGGAATGCTCAGGTTTATCATGGGCTGGGCGATCTTCCTGTCCAGGTAATCCGGATTCAGGAAATCCGTATAGTCCATGGGGTTCAGGAGGTCCAGGACGTGGACCTTGTCCCCCTTGCCCCAGACCACCTTCTGCCAGCCCAGGGCGGCGGTAAGCCGGTCCCCGTACCAGGTCAGGGCGAGCTCGTCGAAGAGATTCTCCTCCAGATCCGCCTCGTTCACATTGAGGCTGGCCTTGAAATCGGCCTTCTCCGAGGAGAAAGCGAGGTCCAGCTTCAGGTCCGGGGAAACGGTGCAGCTGCCCGCTTTGAATGCATCCCCGTTCCAGTTATCACTGTCGGTCCAATCCCCCCAGGAGAGGCGGAAGGGGACGGCGAGGCTGCCCCCGATCTCCAGGGAAGGGGCGGCCAGGGTGCTCTCCCCCTCGCCGCCGGCCATCAGATCGCCGAAATCGAAGTCGTCCGCGGCCAGGGGGGCCATCAGGATAAGGGCGGCCAGGCCGCCGGTCAGTATTTTTCTCATGCCGTTCCTCCCGGGCCTAGCGGCCCTGCTCCAGGTAGTTGGTGGTGAAAAGCCGGTCGCTTATAGGTTCGTCAAAGACAATCTTGACCATGGAAACCACGGTGGAGTGGCCGGTCTGAACATTGCTCATCTTCACTTCCATGGGAGTCCAGTAACCGGAGATCTGCTCCAGCTTCTCCACGGTCATGACCTTGAGGAGCTTCTGCTCCCTGTCGTACATCTCCACTTTCACCGGGTACCAGGTGGCTTTGTCGAACCAGGTGACGCGGTAGGAGTACTGGGAGTCCTCAGGATCAACGGCCTGACCCTTAACCTTGTAGCAGTCCCAGGAGCCGACCCGCTCCTCCCCCAGGAGATCGTGGGTGTCCTGGGAGACTTCCCGGGTGTCCATGTCGCTGTAGGTCATGTCCGTTCCCATGAAGGACTTGTCCCCGTCGGAGCTGGCGATGCGCCGGACCCGCTTCAGGGCGGGCAGGTAGATCCACTTGTCGTCGTCCCGGCCATCGTTCTGCTTCTGAAGGAAGCGGGTATTGGCCACCGTGGCGGGGCTGCGGAAGACCATGAGGGTGGATTCCAGGTCCCCCTCTTCGGCGCTCCACTCCTCCACCATCCGGGAGTCCACGTCCCCGTTCTCGCTGATCAGATCCATCTTTACCGCCGCATGGGTCGTGGCGGGGTCGGCTATGTCGTGGGCTTTCTGGGCAATTTCCGTACCGGTAAGGGCGAAAAGGCCGCCGTTGATCAGGGCAAGGCTCATGAGAAGAGCTCCGGTTTTCTTTACTTTCATTGTATTACTCCTTGTTTTTTGTCGATTCAAGGCCCTTCAGGCCGTTTTTCTTTTTGCCGATTTCCCCTCCCCGTCCTTGCGCATGAAGGGGGGGTCCAGTTTGTTCAGGATGAGGGGAAGAATGATAAGGGCCCCCATGCTGGAGGTGGCCATTATGATGGCCACGAGGATGCCGATGTACCGCAGGACCAGGAAGCGGGAGAAGCATAGCACGGCGAACCCGAGCCCCACGGAGAGGGCGTTGATGATGATGCCCCGCCCCGTGGAAAGGACCGTATTGCGGGTGACCTGGACCAGATCGTCCGTCAGAGCCCTCTCCTTCCTGTACCGGGAGAGGAAGTGGACCGTGTAATCCACCCCGATTCCGATGGCGATGGAGGCGATGATGGCGGTCACCATGTCCAGGTTGATCCCCAGAAGGCTCATGAGCCCGAAGTTCATGAGGATGGAAAGGGTCAGGGGGGCAATCCCTATAAGCCCGGCCAGGGGGGATTTGTAAGTGAAGGCGATGATGAGGAAGACCGCCACCAGGGCGAAGAGGATGCTGGTCATCTGGGAGGAGAGGATGAGATTGGTGAGGGCCAGCTCCAGCTCGGCGATCCCCGCGCAGCTGATGCTGTATCCCCCCGGGAGATTCCTCTCCGTAAAGGCGTTTATCTCCTTGATTATCATGTCCGTTTCCGCCGAGCCGTGGGTCTTGAGCTGAATCATCATGCGGGCCTCGGTGGGTTTGAGGGAGTCGTTGGCGTAGTCGTCCAGGGATCCCGAATAGAGAAGCAGATACTGGGAGATCAGGTCCTTCAGCTCCTCCCTCTCCTCCACGGGATATTTCTCCACGTCCCAGGGGACCTCGTAGTAGGCGGCGCCCCGGTAATTGGTGAGCTCCTTCATTTTGTCGCTGATCTCCCTCATGGAGAGTTCCCGGTCGTCGCCGGAGGTAAAGCTGTCGTTCAAAAGAAGTATCAGGTCCTCCACGGACATTTTTTCCGAAAGGGGGACAAAGGTGGCCGTCACGGAGCTGTCACCGCCGGTTGTCTCCTCCGCCGGAGAGGCGTCGCCGAAGAAACTGTCCATACCGGCCGAGTCGTCTGCCGGGGAGGTTTCGTCGGAGAAAAAGCTGTCTCCCCCGAAGAAACTGTCATCGCCCACGGGCTCATCACCGAAGGAGGGAGCATCCGCATCGGCCAGCTCGGCAACGGGATAGTTCATGATCTGGTTCATCCGCTTGATGAAATCGCTGTAGGAGATGATCTGGCCCACCGTTTCGGGATAGTTACGAAGCAGGTACTGCTTCAGATCGTCCATGTTTTTCAGCACAGCCGGATCGGTGAGGTCGTAGCCCTCGTCTGCGGAGTATACCACGCTGAAGATGTTGGTCCCCCCGAAATGCTCGTCGATGAAGCGGCTGTCCTGCCGGATCTGCTCCTTGTAAGGGAAATAGCCAATGAGGGAGCTCTCCACATTTATCCGGGTCAGCCCCCAGATAGAGAAGCCCGCCAGAATAAGGATGACCGCGGTGGAGGCTTTCCTGTGCTTCACCGGAAGGGCGGCGATCCTCAGAAGGGCGGGGCTGTGGGAGTACTCCTCATCTCCTTCCGGAACCCCGGAATCCCTTCTCTTCCGGTTCTCCGCATATTCCAGCAGAACGGGAATAAAGAAGAAGGAGAGGATGAGGGAGTAGACGGTCCCCACCCCGGCGAAAACACCGAAGGCCTTCATGGGCAGAATGGGGCTTGTCAGGATGGAGAGGAAGCCGATGAGGGTCGTCACCCCGGCGAGGAGGATGGGCATGAAGACTTCCTTCATGCTGATCTTCAGGTTTTCGCCCACGCCCCGGGTGCGGTTCTCCGCCCGCACGTGGTAGTAATGGTTAATCACGTGGATGCCGTAGGCGCTTCCCACGGCTATGATGAGGACGGGCAGGCAGGAGGAGATAATGGTGAATGTCACCCCGAAGAGGGCCATGGTCCCCACGGTCCATACGGTGGCTATCATGACCGTGGCAAGGGGCAGCAGGGCGGAGGAGATCCTCCGGAAG
>QKAI01000490.1 GCA_003246505.1 Spirochaetaceae bacterium
GGAATCGGAAATGTGGCCGATCAGAGAAGCATCGCTTCCTCGTCCAGGCGCTTGATCTCATCCTTGAGCATCTTCATTATGGGCAGGAGAGGGTAATCCACCGGCTCGTTGATCTGAACGTTAATTTTCTTAAATCCCGTGGGTTCCATTTCCAGGACGAAGTGGATGGAAAGGGTCAATTCGCACTTTTCATCCTGGGAGAAACAGGCTTTGCCGTGGTAGTTTTTAATATAATAGAGGGGAACATCGGATTTGAGTAATTCTATATTGTCGATACTTTTTAATTTAAGCATGGTCGTACCCTTTAGGTGAAGTCGTAAATGAATTCATTAATCCGGTTCAGGTTCTTACTGGAGGCCCGGGTAAACATGATATGCACGTTGTAGCGGATGCGGGAGGTCTGCTGTATGTCCACGGTCTTGCCGAAGGTTGTGACGGGATTTCCCGGAATGGGCTCGAAATTCAACTTGCAGAGGTCCCCCTTCTTAAGGGGCTTGGTCGTGTTCAGACAGCATCCGCCGGCGGAGAGATCCACCAGATTGCCCATGCGCCCGTTGCTCTTCTCCACCACCGCTTCCTTTTTCATCCGCCGTCCCTCCGCCTTCTCCACGATGCGGATGGGGTAGATATAAACGGGCTTCTGTATCTTTTTCCGCCGGTACCGTCTCATGTTGGCCCGGCTCTCCCTCTTTGCATGCTGGAGAATGATGCTGGTGATCTTCTTCACCGAGTTATATCCGATGATCTTAGAGATGAAGTGGACCTCATCCCCTCCCTTGTTCCAGACATAGATATTGATCTTGGTGCCCTTTTTCCATCGGATCGCCTCGCCGTAGGCATTGGTGGGCACTTTGACGCAGTAGAATTCCTTCAGATTGGCCGTCACCAGGGAGTTGAACCGCTTTCCCGTCTCCTGCTCTATAGTGATCCGCTGTCCCAGCTGAATCTCCTTCGTATTGGAGAGGAACACGTTGGTCGGCTCCATCCGCTCCAGGAGCTGCTTGATCTGGAAGAGCTCGAACTTCCTCCCCTCTATGACGCTGGGGGGGGCTTCCATGTGGGACGCGTCCCGGATCGCCTTGCCCAGGGTGTTGTTCAGGGTGCGGGAATTCTTGATAAGATCGTAGGGCCGCCGGACCGAATAGGTCTTGATCATCCCCTCCAGGGTCTTGATCTGCTTTTTGGAAAGGCCGATGGCATTGGCTTCCTTGCGGAAAAGTCTCCGGTTATAATGGACGTTCTTGCCGTTCTTGCTGCCTGTCAGGGAGACACCCGTTCGGGATGAGACAAAATTAAGGATCGTAATCAGAGCTACCGTTCCGCCGATCAGCCCCCCGAAAATCAGAAGGGATCGGGTATTATTGGTCTGCTGAAAGAAAACGCCCGCATAACGGGATGTCTGGTAGAGGGGCAGCAGCATCAGCATGGCGAACCATCCTTGCCGGAATTGAGGGAAAGGAACACCGTCTCGAGGGTTTCGATTTTGGGGACGATCTCGTATTCCGCCAGGTCGCCGGTCAGAATGGTATCCCCCGTGTCGATCGCTTCGGCCAGCTCTCCCAGTATTCCGTTCAGGCTGCCTGTGAAATCACCGGGAAGTATGTCGGCGGTCAGGATCCCCCCCTCCTTCAGGCGGGAGAGAATCCGCACCGATTTGGATAGAAGTTCGGTCAGAACGATAATCACCTCCAGGGCTTCCCGGTCCTTTCCGGACTGGAAGAGGAGGCTCACATCCTCCATGCGGGGGATCAGCCTCATAAGGGTTTCCGCCGTTCTGAGCCCTTCCCCGACCGGATCGGCCAGTTCTCCCATGCGGCCTGTGATAAGGCTGTCCATATGGCTCCACTCCCGGAAGAGTTCCCCCTCCCTTTCCTGGCGGGGGGTCCCGGTAAGGATCCCCGACTCCTCCATCAGGGGATTCAGGGTGGTATCAAATACATAATTGTTCATCATTAAGAGGTCGGGGAGGCTCTCCCTGATGTGCGAATACTGATTTCCCAAATCTTCCATCACCGGTCCGTTTTTTTCTTTCAGGGCCTGCGCGTACAGGCTGAAATAGGATTTCACCGTCTCCAGATCACGATAGGCCAGCTGATTTCTGTCCAGAGCGGTAATTTCCAGACAGGAAATGCTGTCCACCCCGTAATTCTCAAGGGTTTCCTTATTTTGAATAAAAATCTCCCTGCCGTCAAGAGTAATCTCGGATATGTAGAAATCCTGGGATTCAAGCCAGGAGGCGATGCCGTTATAGACGTCCAGACCGGTTTTCTCCCTGTCCAGGGTAAAATCGATGTTTTCCTTATTTATCAGGATGTTCACGGAATAATCTCCTTACTTATTGCTGTTATTGCTGTTACTTAGAGTATCGAGATAACTTGAGCTGGACTGAAGCTGATTCAGCGTACTTTCCATGGTTCCGTATTTTACGCGGAGATCCTGCTCGTATTCCTCAAGATAATCCTGGTAATCGGAGATTTCATCATCCTTTTTATCAATGGCGTTGTCCAGGCGGTCCGTACGAAGGGAAATGATGCCCCCGGTCTGACTGTAGGCTCTGAGATAGTTGTCCAGGGTGACCCCCACGCCGCTGTCCAGAATCAGGTCCCCGTCCGTATCCATCCCGAAAAGCTCCTTCACCGCCACGATCTTTGAATTCAGGACCCGGTCGACTTCGTTCTCGTTAATCTCCAGATACCCCCTGAGTTTCCCCGCGGAAAGGCTTCCCCCGGGTGTCTCGTTGGTGGAGATGCCCAGCTGGGCCAGGAGGGCCATGGCGTTGCCCTCGCTCGTCTCATAGGGGGAGGCCATGATGGACTGGAGCCGGTCCTTCATCTGACGCAGTGTCATATCCCCCCTGAGCTTGCCCAGGGCTTCCATGGCCTCATCCCGCTCGTCATCGGTGAAATACTCCTTCTCGTTTATGATCTCCTCATTGTCGCTGGTCAGGACGAGGATGTTCGTCATGAGATTGTTATATTCGTAGACGAATTTTATCAGGGCTTCCTTGGCCGTTTCCGTATCGGGCTGAATATCCAGATCCACCTCGTCGTCGCTGGCCCTCTTCAGGGAGAGATTCACCCCGGGAATCAGATCGTCCACCTCATTCGTCTCCCGCACGACCTCTATGCCGTTGAATTCCAGAACCGCGTCCCTGGCCGTGTCGGCGGGGTTGACCGGCTCGTAATCGGCCACGATGGTGGGATTGAATACCTGAATGTCCTTAATGGTGATATTGCGGTAGGTGTTGTTGTTTTTAAGAGTGATCGATTCCAGGGTATCCACCATATCCTTCAGCTGCACCGTCATGACTTCGAAATTGTCCCGGTCCCGCAGGGGAGGGGCGTTGTAACTGCCCGATCCGTCTCCCAGGGAGAGCACATTGAAATCGTCGATCCTCTCCGGCAGGGGAGGGGTTTCCCAGGGGGGAAGATCCACAACGCTGGAAAGGCTTTTCACGGTAATCCCCTCCAGGGAGGCGGAGGGGGGCTGGGGCACGGAAGGATCGGCGGGAGGATTGACTTTATAAGAGTCCTCGGGTATCTCCGTCGTTTTGTAGGAGAACTGGAGGACCGAACCGGCCTCCACCCTGTAGGGCGTATCCAGGGGAATCTCAACCCGGGCCCCGTGGGAGAGTTCAATCTCCTCTCCCCTTATGGCATAGGTCTCCCCGGCGTTCTCCGTCCGGTTAATGATTTTATCGGAGGAGGGAAGGATGTTGCGGGTATCGGTCCTGACCGGGCGGATCATCTCTATGTCCTTCGCGAGCTGTTCCGAATCGCCTGAGAAAATCAGCCTGTTGGAACTGCCCGTGGGTATCGCCTCCAGAAGGATGACCTGACTGTCCGCCCGGTTTTTCACCACCGTGGCCTGGATCAGGTTGCGCCCTTTCTCGTTCAATCTCTGGGCGAAGTCGGAAAGCTTCCCCCCCCTGTAGCGGAGGGAGACCTCCTCTTCGCCCACCCTGAAGGCATAATCCCCCGGTGGTACGCGGTAATCCACATCCAGCTGACCCGAAAGGAACCGGTCGTTACTGGCGGTCTGGATAACCTTGACAGAATATTGTGAGAAAGAGGCATCCCTGTCGGCGGTAGCCGTGAGGATGCGTTCATTTGAGGATTCAACAATCTTGCTTGAAAAGGGGTTTTCGAAACCATACAGGGATTTAGCCGCCGACTGCAGCGTGGATACCTGCCTGTTTATATTCAGCCAGTATCCCTTTTCGTCCTTGATTTCCTGCAGTTCATCTTCCAGGTTCGTTAATTTGGTCTTTTCCACTTCGACCAGATCATCGACCATTTTGGAGTATTTACTGTTAACGCCGGGTATGCTTAAATCAGACATAAACCCCCGGTCCGAAGGCTAAATCTCTGTGTCAAAAAGAAGCCCGATCGCTTCCTGGAGATTTTCATGCAGTTTCTGAATCTCTTCACCTGGTATTTCCCTGATGATTTCATCGGTACTTCTGTCGATGATTTTAACAACAACCATATCGATGTTATCATTTACCCTGTAGCTGAAACGAGTATTCTTTACCGCGTTCTCCAAGGCCATTTCCAGTTCTTTCAAGTTCAGCTGGGGAGACAGTCCCTTCTTGTTTCCCGTATTGTCCCTTACGATTTCCGCAGGTCTCTGGGGAACCTTTTCTAATTTAATCGGCTTATCTCCCGCCGCGGTACTGGCATTAATCGAGCCAGCCCCATTGACAATTGTCGTAGCTAAGCTCATAGAGACCTCCTTGTTCTCTAATTGTGAGATTAGGAGGGGGGGACGCGAACCCCCCTCGGAACCTCCCGCTAAAAAGATGACGTCCAGAAATCTCTTTGGCGGGCAGCCTCATGCTGCTAAAGTCTTGTACTTATCTAGGCCAGTAACTGCAGTACGTTCTGAGAACGGACATTAGCCTGGGCAAGCATTGCCATGCCGGCCTGGTTGAGAACGGACTCTTTGGTGTATTCCACCATTTCGGAAGCCATATTGGAATCCCGAATGCCCGATTCTGCAGCCTGAAGGTTCTCTGCCGCAATTGCTACACCCTTGGAAGCCATCTCAAAGCGATTCTGATAGGCTCCCAGGTCGGCCCGCTGCCGGTTAACCATGCGAAGTGCGTTGTCTACGATACCGATTGTCATGTTTGCCCCCTCTACCGAGGTAAGCGACACATTCCCGTTATCAGTACCCTGTCCGTTCTGAAGACCTAAAGCAGTGGCGGTCATGGTTCCAATAAAGATCTGTTCACTCTGATCCATATTGGCCCCTACCTGAATCTGCATTATGTCACCGGTTACGGAAGACGCTGCAAATCTACCGGTCAGCATATTCATTCCGTTAAACTGAGCGTGGGAAGCAATACGATTTACCTCGTCAACTAATTGAGATACTTCTACCTGAATCTGCATTCTGTCTTCAGCGGTATAAATACCGTTGGCCGACTGTACAGAAAGCTCCCTGATTCTTCCCAGAATGTCAGAAGTCTCCTGCAAGTACCCTTCCGAAGCCTGGATGAAAGAAACACCGCTTCCAATGTTCCTAACCGCCTGGTTAAGACCACCGATCTGTGCCCTCATCTTCTCCGAAACAGCCAATCCTGAAGCATCGTCGCCGGCTTTGTTAATTCTCAAACCGGATGACAGCTTCTCCATTGAAGTGCTCAAGTTAAGGTCGGTAACGCCTAAATTCCTGTCCGCATTAAGCGCGCTCATGTTGTGATTAATTACCATGGATTTCCCTCCTTGAAAGTTACCGGGCATCCTTGCCCAATTCCTTGTATACCGCAAAGAGATAACGGGAGGGTTTTTCGCGTCGCCCTGTCCGCTAAATCCAGCTCAACAAGGAGATTTCTCCCGGATTCTCACCCGGGAAAAATCCCCTCACCCTGCGTATACATCAGGAGGAAATCTGTCAAAGAACAAAACTCCTATGATAATTATACATCACTACTGGAGCAGTTGCAAGACATTTTGTCCCCGGGTGTTAGCCTGGGCCAGCATGGAAGTGCTTGCCTGGGTCAGGATGTTGTCCTTGGCGTACTCCACGCTCACCTTGGCCATATCCGCGTCGCGGATTCTGGATTCGGAGGCCTGCATGTTCTCGGCGGCGATGTCGATACCCTTGGTGGCCATCTCCAGTCTGTTCTGGTAGGCACCCAGGTCGGCGCGCTGCTTGTTAACCTGCTTCAGAGCCGCATCGACGACACCGATGTTCCTGTTAGCCGATTCGGGGGTGGAGAGGGTCATGATGGTCCCCGTTCCGATCTGTCTGATTCCCAGGGCGGAGGCGGTCATGGTACCGATGAAAACCTGCTCCCTCTGGTCCATATTGGCGCCGATGTGGAGCCACATGGAAGAGGTGACCGAGTTGTTGCCCGTGTCCTTGGCGAAACGGCCGGTCAGCATGTTCATACCGTTGAACTGGGCATGGGAGGCGATTCTGTCAACTTCATCCACCAGCTGGGAAACCTCTACCTGGATCTGCATTCTGTCCTCGGCGGTATAGATACCGTTGGAAGACTGCACAGCCAGTTCGCGGATTCTCAGGAGAACATCGGAAGTTTCCTGCAGGTAACCTTCGGTGGTCTGGATAAAGCTGATGCCGTCGCCGGCATTCCGTGAAGCCTGGTTCAAACCCTGAATCTGAGCTCTCATTTTCTCGGAAATGGCCAAACCTGCCGCATCATCGCCGGCCCTGTTTATTCTCAGGCCGGAGGACAGCTTCTCCATATCCTTGTTTACGTTCAGGTTGTTAACACCGAGTTCCCGATCTGCGTACATTGCAGACATGTTGTGATTGATGATCATTCTTCATTCCTCCATGAATAAAGTTTTAATGGGGGCATCCTTGCCCGGGCGGGGGGGCCGGCAGTTTCCTGAAAAACTTTAGCCCTTTCGCCTGCTTTTTATATCGACAACCCCTCCGGATAAACTTGAAAAATATTTTTCGAATTTCCTTAAAGTTTTTTTGAGAATGCCGAGTATAAAAGGGGGAGTTGTTGAAAAGGGCCTAGAGCTGTTGTGCCAGGGGGTCTTCCGGGTCGATTTCGGAAAGAAGGGTGAGTACCTCTTCGGCCCGGATCTGATCGTTGAGGCGAAGGTAAACGAGGGCCAGGTTGGAGAGGAGGGTCGTATTTTCCCCGTCCAGCTCCAGGCCCTGCCTCAAATAGGAGGCTGCCCCCTCGTCGTTGCCCCTCCGGGATTCGCAGAGGGCCAGCTCATTCAGGAGTTCCCCCGTGGGGCCGGATAGGTCGAGGGCCTTGCGGAAAGCTTCGTAAGCCTCGTCCCAGTCATCGGCCAGCCTCAGTGCCCATCCCAGAAGAAACCAGCCGTTGTAGGAGTCGGGCCGGCTGTCAAGAAAGGATTTTATGAGGGGGAGTCCCTCTTCGGGCTTATTCTCCCGGATCAGATCAAAGGCCCTTTTGTAAAGCCCGTTACCGAGAAGCTGTGTCTCCTCTTTCCTGCGGCGGAAGAGGGCCAGATTGTTTTCATGAAGGCTGTTCTCCGGCTCCAGGGCGCAGAGGGTCAGGAAGATATCCTCGGCGAAGGAGTAATCCCCCCGGTCCGTCTTGAGTTCCCCCGCCGTAATAAGGGTCTGAACAATATCCGGTCTGACCGTTTTGATCAGCCTCCGGTAGTAATCGGCGTTCTCCCCGTCCCTGTCCCTCTTCAGAACCTCCAGCATGCCGCTTATCAGGGCGGGCCATTCCAGACGGGACAGATCCCAATCCTCCGAGTTGACCTCCACGGGCAGGGGGACGGAAGGATCCAGGGGAAAACCTTCTATCTGGCCGGCCAGCCGCTGGGGAAGGGAGATGTGGAGAATCTTCTTGATCATTTCTTTGTTTTTATGGTTTGGAAGTACCCGTTAAGGGCCAGGGTATACTGCATGGGGATGGATTTCTCATCATATTCCAAAGCAAGGGCGCAGATATCCTTGCGCCCCTCCACCGCTTCAAATCGCTTTATCTTCCCAATGAGGGTGAGGATTTTACCGTCCTTCATATCGATTCCCAGGGTAAAGTTCTTCTCCAGGAGGAATTTGGCATTTCCCAGGATAATCACTTTCATGCCGAAGAAGGACACGTCCCTTATGATGGCGTTGCGGGGGATATTGTCTATGACCAGTCCCGCATTCTTATGGGCGAAACCCAGCTTTCTGATCGTATCGGGAGTCAGGATCACCCGCTCCTCCCGGCGCTGTTTTGACATGATGCGGGCATCGAGCATGGTACCCAGTATCTGAATCAGATCGTCCGGCGGCCTCTGGGCATATTCGCAATTAATGAGATAAAGGCCGTTCTCCTTCTTG
>QKAI01000006.1 GCA_003246505.1 Spirochaetaceae bacterium
CCCAGCAATTCCAGACCGGGCATGAGGCGGTTCACCGTGAAACCGATGCCGCCAAGGGCCAGGGAGAGGAGTATTTTCAGGAGGATGCGCCCCCGTGGATCGTCCCTGTTCATGAAATTCAATGTAGTTCATTATACCCGGGGTTTCAATGTTGTTGACTTTTTTTTTAATAGGTATTATATATGAATATATATTCATATGTTCAGAGGTATATAATGGACTGGTGCCGAATCGATCAGACAAGGGCTGACGAGTTGAAAGAGAAGATCCCCGTGGATGAGGAGATGCAGGATGTGGCCGAATTCATACGGGTGTTCGGAGATCCCACGAGGCTGGGCATTCTCTTCTATCTGAGGGAGCTTCCCCTCTGCGTCCACGATCTGTCCCTTCTGACGGGGATGCAGCAGACGGCCATTTCCCATCAGCTCAAGGTGCTCCGCCAGATGAGACTGGTCAAGTATCACAAGGAGGGGCGTATGGCGGTCTACTCCCTCAACGACAGCCATATCAGCCAGATTCTGGACATAGGACTGAAACATACCGCCGAGGAGGTGCGCAATGACTGAATTCTTCAGGGATTTTTTCAGGGAGATTCTTCTCCTTTTCGCGGAGATGTCCCCCTACCTGCTTCTGGGCGTGACCGTGGCGGGTCTTTTAAGCATTTTCGTCAAGAAGGAGCTCGTCTCCCGGCACGTGGGCGGCCACAGCGCGGGCGCCGTATTCAAAGCGGCCCTTCTGGGGGTTCCCCTGCCCCTCTGCTCCTGCGGCGTCATTCCCACCGCTTCCTACCTCAAGAAGTACGGCGCCTCCAAGCCGGCGGTCATGAGTTTTCTCATCTCCACGCCCCAGACCGGAGTGGATAGCATAGCCGCCACCTGGGGCATGCTGGGGCCACTTTTCGCCGTTTTCCGTGCCATCACCGCCCTGGCCACGGGCATTATGGGGGGGATGATCTCCTTTTTCTCCGACCGGGAGGATCCCCCCGAAACCTCAGCGGAGGAGGAGATGGGGGAGAGGGCCTCTTCCCCGGGGACGCTTGTCTCCCGCTTTGTGGATTTCGCCTATAAGGAGTCGGTGGACGATATTGCGGTGAACTTCCTCATAGGCCTGGTCGTGGCCGCCCTCATATCCCTGCTGATCCCGGACAATTTCTTTGAGGGGACCCTCCTGGGGGCGGGTTTCCTCTCCATGCTTCTCATGGTGGCCATCGGGATTCCCATGTACGTTTGCTCCACCTCCAGCATCCCCATCGCCGTCTCCCTTATCCTCAAGGGCTTCTCCCCCGGGGCGGCCTATGTCTTTCTGGTGGCCGGTCCGGCGACGAACGCGGCCACCCTCTCCATCCTGGCGAAGATCCTGGGGAAGAAACAGACCGCCTTCTATCTGGGCACGATCATCGCGGGGAGCCTCATCTTCGGCACCCTCATGAACGGCCTGACCGCCCTGACCGGCTGGACCTTCACCGGCTCGGTCATGAACCACCGGATGGCCCTGGGGTGGAGCGATTATCTCTTCTCCGGGTTATTCGCCCTTCTCCTGGCCGCCTCCTTCTACAGAAGGATCGTCCATAGGCAGAGCTGTTCCGCCGGGGGATGCTCCTCCGGCTGCGGCCATGAAGAAGATATTACCACGAAAGGAGTTGATACCATGTCAGATGAAACCGTCATTACCGTCAACGGCATGAATTGCCATCACTGCGCCGCCACGGTCAAGGATGCTTTGGAATCGGTGCCCGGGGCCGGGGAGGCCCGGGTGGATCTTAAGGAGAGGCGGGCGACCGTCACCGGGACCGCCGATCCGGATTCCCTCAGGGAAGCCATACTCAAAGCGGGCTATCAGGTCGGCTAGACGACGAATTTATATCCCCGGCCCCGGTGGGTGATTATATGCCGGGGCCGGTCCTTCTCCCCCAGTTTCTGACGGAGCCAGGCGATATGCACATCCACCGTGCGGGTGGTGGTCTCCGTCTCGTAGCCCCAGACCGCGTCGAGCAGTTCGTTGCGGCCTATGATCTTTCCCGGATGATCCGCCAGATACTCCAGGAGACGGTACTCCTGGGAGTTCAGGGGGATCTCTCCCATATCCTCCCCCTCCCTCCTGAGGAGCTGGCCCCTCTCCCGGTCAAGTAGAAAGGGTCCGAACTCCCCCGCCCCCTTTTCACGGGATGTCCTGTCCTCCCGGGCAGGGATGGAACGGCGGATAAGGGCCTCTATGCGGGCCAGAAGCACCTGGGAATCGAAGGGCTTGGTCAGATAATCGTCCGCCCCCAGCTTCAGGCCCATCACCGTATCTATGGTGGTGCCCCGGGCTGTCAGCATGAGGATCGGCGTGGCGATCCCCCTCTCCCGGAGGGATTTGCACACCTGGAACCCGTCCTTCCCGGGGAGCATGACATCCAGGAGGATCAGATCGTACCCCCCCTTTTCCGCCTCCCCTTCTCCCCGGGGCCCGTCCCCCCGGATTTCCACGTCGTAGCCCTCGTCGGCCAGCAGGTCCGACAGGGTCAGCTGCAGTCCCGGCTCATCCTCTATCATCAGTATCCGGCTCATGGAAATCCTCCTTTTTCACGGGCAGTATCACGGTGAATCGGCATCCCTCTCTCTCCTTTCCCGCGGGGAACTGGTAGGGGCTTTCCAGAATGACCCGACCCCCCATGGCTTCCGACGCGGTTCTGACCAGGTAGAGTCCCAGGCCGCTGCCCCGGATCTGATCCTTCCCGCTCCGCTTTCCCCGCACGAATGGTTCGAAGATCCGCCGCTGTTCCCTCCGGGGAATACCCGGCCCCCCGTCCTCCACCACCAGCCTCCACCGGGAGGGCACATCCGCTGTCAGGCGGACCCGGACGGGGGATCCCCCTCCGTGCAGGAAGGCGTTGGCCACCAGGTTTTCCAGTATCAGCCGGTAGGAATCCCGGTCCAGGAGCACCTCCGACGGCGCGCCGGCCAATTCCTTCTCCAGAGCCGGTCCCTCCAGGGTCAGCGCCAGGTTGCTCAGGATCTCATCGGTATAGTCACGGGGGTTCACCGGTTCCCACAGGATTTTCGTCTTGCCGCTTACCCCCATGCGGGAGTAGTAGAGGACAGCCTCGACCATGCGGTTCAGGCGGTCCGCCTCCTTCCGGATCAGCGTCCCGTAGGACTTGATCCGGTCCTCTCCCTTGACGATGCCCCGGCCGAGATTCTCAGAGGCGGTCTTGATGACGGCGATGGGTGTCCGCAGCTCGTGGGAGACGGAGGCCACGAAGGTCTGCTCCACCCTCCTCTGCCCCTCCTCTTCCCGGTAGAGACGGAACAGGAGGTAGTAGATGCCCACCAGGATCAGGGCGAGGGAGCCGATGAGCCCCAGGTTCGTCCGGCGCAGCCTCTGTTCGAACTGCACCGACCCCCTGCCCTCGTTCAGATTCACTTCCAGAACGGGCACGGCCCTCCCCACCCCGCCGGCCGTCCCCTTGTCACGGCCCTCCGGATCCCGGTAGAAGGATCCCTCCCCGGTCAGGGAGAGCAGATTGTCCAGGCGGTGGTCGTCCACGGTGACGTCGACGAGGAGGGGCAGATTGAATCTCAGGAGGGGATCGCCCCCGTCGCCGGAACCGTTTTTCTTATCCGGCGAAAAAATCTCCTCCCCTTCCAGATATCTCAGGGTGTAGCTGTAATCCCCGGAATACTCCTCCAGATTATCCAGGAAGAGTTTTCCGTAAAATTCGTTTCTGTCCAGAACGAGGGAGTAGGCCCTGTCCGGGGATCCGGCGATGAACAGCAGGCTCTCCCCGGGCATGTCCCCCCTGTCGAACATTTCCTTGGGCCCCTTGTAGCCGTCCAGCCGCTCCGCCTCCAGGATAAGGCCGGGATAGGGGGAGGCGTCCCTCCACTCGGCCCAGGAACGGATGGGATCCTCCGGATCAAAACGGTTGAGCCCCAGCTCCTCATAGGTCGATCGGAGCACATGATTCAGGCCGTCGCTGACCCCCCGCCGGTATCTCATGTTCTGCGCCTGCAGGGAGTTGTTCATCCACCTAATCTGAAGGAAAAACAGGGCTCCCATGGCGGCGACGGCCAGGAGCAATCCGGGGAGAAGAATCTGTTTTCCCGTGGGCCATTTTACTCTCATAATCCTATTATACAATGGTTCCTTCCCCTTTCAAGGAGGAAAAATGGGCCTTCCCTCCTATTTTACATATTTTACACTCCTTTTACACCGGGTTAACCGGGGGATCCCTCCCGTGTTCTAAATTATACCTATCCAAGGAGGATTCCATGAGCAGTATGGAAACAAATCAAGTGCCCAAACCCTCTATAGTGCAGCAGGGCAGGACGAAAAAAATCAAGCAGCCCGGAAGCGGCAGGCAGGTCCGGATTGCCCTTATTGTTGTCCTTATCATTGTTCTCCTCATGGGGGGAGGATGGTTCTTCCTTTCCCCCAAGGAAGACGTATACATCCTCCGGGATTACGAGTCCTCCCCGGTGAAGATAGGGGATTTCGAAACCTCCATCCAGGCCAGCGGTACGGTGGAGATAGGCCGGCAAGTGGAGATTCCCAGCCGCCAGGATGACGGGTATGCGGACGAACTCTATGTGGAAGAGGGGGATTTCATAAAGGCCGGCCAGATTCTGGCCACGGTGGAGGTGCCCCAGCTGCAGGAGGATCTGGACGATTACACCCTGGGGCTGGCCTCTTCCCAGAACGCCCTCCAGGAAGCCTATATCAACCAGAAGTATGAGATCCGGGATCTTCAGAAAACCATTGCAGGCCTGGAAGCCGATGTCTCGGACGCCGAGGACGAGGTGGCCAAGTACGAGGAGCTGGTCAAGGTGAACGCTTCCCGCACCAGCGATCTGGAAGACGCGCAGGATACTCTGGACGACCTGAAGGATCAGCTAGACGACGCACGGGCGGATCTGGAAGAGCAGCTCCAGCTGAACGAACTGGAAATAAAAAACCTGGAGGATGAGATAACCCTCTACCAGGTGCGCATAGCCCGTACGAAAGCGGATATCGAAGAAACGAAGATCACCAGTCCCATTGATGGCGAAATACAGTCCATAGCCGACGAGATGGCCGTAGCGGGGAGTTATATAGAACAGGGGGACACTCTTATCACCGTTGTCGACCGGGACAGCGCCGTGGTGGAGCTGGAAGTCTACGAGGAGTACACATCAGCCATCCAGGAGGGTCAGCAAATTCTCATGACCATAAGCGACAAGGCCGTCATAGGCATCATCGACTCCATCGGTCAGTACGCCACCGCCTCCTCCGACGGGCTGGGCTCCACCGTTACCGTCACGGTCATTCCCGATCAGTCCGACGGGTACCTGACCCCGGGGGCCACCGCTGTGGCGGATATTTCCCTGGGAAGCCGGGAAAACGTGATGACCCTTCCCCGCGGCGCCTTCCTGACCACGGGAAGCCAAAAATATGTCTACGTGGTAAATGGAGATACGGCCATGAAAGTCAAGGTGACCTACGGCTCTATCGAGGATAACGTGGTGGAACTCCTGACCGGGGTGGAACCGGGGGACGAAGTGATCACCAGCGGCTACCAGAATTTTATCGAATACGCCTCTCTGAAAATCGAGAAATAACCTTTAATACCTAGGAGAAGAACATGATCGAATTAGTAAATATCGAGAAACACTATGATCTGGGGGAGATGAAAGTCAAGGCTCTGGACGGAATATCACTCACCATCAATCGGGGGGATTTCGTAGCCGTCATGGGGCCCTCCGGATCGGGGAAATCCACCCTTATGAACATTGTGGGACTGCTGGACAGCTCCACCGGGGGTACATATAAACTGGAAGGCTACGAGATTCATGACCTCTCCGATAAGGAGCAGGCACGTATCAGGAATAGGCACTTCGGCTTCATATTCCAGAGCTTCAACCTTTTCCCCGAACTGAACGCCCTGGAGAACGTCATGCTCCCCATGGGATACGCGGGGGTCTCGCCAACGGAAAGAAAGAATCGGGCTGCGGAGCTCCTGGATCAGGTGGGCCTGAGCCATAGGCTTTACCACTACCCCACCATGATGTCCGGGGGAGAGCAGCAGAGAGTGGCCATCGCCCGGGCCCTGTCCAACCGGCCGGATCTGATCATCGCCGACGAACCTACGGGAAACCTGCCCTCGGACAAGGGCAAAGAGATTCTGGACACACTGATCAATTTGAACAGGGAGGGGGTAACGATCATGATGGTAACCCATAACGATGACCAGGGAGCCCTGGCCCACCGGCAGATCCATATCCGGGACGGTAAAGTGGCCCAGGTAAGGGAAGGAGCTCTGAAATGAGAGGCGAAGACAACCGCATCATGACCCGGGAGATGGAGAAGAAACTGGTGGAAACCCTCCTTCTGATCCTGGCGGTGGCTCTGGGAGTCGGGGTCGCGGCTGCGGGATTCTCCCTGGCCACCACGGCGGGCATAAGATCCGCCCAGGAACTGGCCCTGCCCCAGTACCGGGAGATTGCCGTTTCCACCCGTACCGAGGCGGAGGACTTCGACTCCCCCGCCCAGATGGGCTCCGATGAGACGGTGACCCTGACCATTGCCGATCTGGCGGCGGTGGAGGAGATCCCCGACGTGACCGGAGGGTTTATCATGCAGGAGGACAACTACCGCCTGGGCAACCCCATGTCCCGGTTCGGCGGTGGCCAGTCTCCCCCCGATGGCGGCGGCGCCCCCCCGGAAGGGGATATGGCCCCCGGGGAGGATCAGCCCGCCGATGCCCCCGCTCCGCCCCAGGACGACCGCTTCGCCTCCATGCAGGAGGCCATGGCCGAGATGAACGCGGAAATGGAGAACGAGCCGGAGCCGATTATCGAGGAACTTCACGGGTACGCCGTCTCGGCGGATTTCTTCACCATCCGTGGGCTCTATACGGAAGAGGGCAGCCTCTTCACCGAGTCGGACATGGAAAACCAGCGGCCTCTCATGGTGGTGGGATCGGAGATAGCCGCCACTATTTTCGAAGATGGGATCGCCCTGGGACGGAAGCTTCAGGTTTTCGACAAGATCTATACCATCAGCGGCGTTCTCGAAGAGACGGGGACCGAGATTGACCGCCGTGTCTTCACCCCCCTCCAGGTGGGAGCCACCATGATGATGCGCGGTCCCGGCGGATTTCACGGGGACAGCTCGGTGCTTTACTTCAGCGTGGGGGACACGGCCCATCTGAACAGGGCTGCGGATCAGCTTCTCACCTGGTTCAACGCCGAATATGGGGAAGGGGCTGTGAATCTGAACATTCCCCGGACCGAAGCGGCGGAAGCGGCTGACCGGAACGGCCGCCTGATAACCCTCATCATGTTCCTCGCCATGGCGGGGCTGATGATCGCCTCGGTCAACGTCTCCAACATATTGATGGGGCGGGCCATGAGACGGGAGAAGATGGTAGGCATCCTCAAGGCCCTGGGAGCTTCCCGGAAAAGGATATTCCGGCTCTTCTTCGAGGAAGCTCTGGTCATCGGCATAGGCGGTTCCCTCCTGGGGGTTCTCCTCTCCCTGGCCATCACACGGATAATGACCCTGTCCATGGGACTGGAAGCCTTTTCCGCGGCGGGCGTAGCCGGAGGAATCCTGCTTGCCCTTGCCATCACCCTGGGGCTGACCCTCTATCCCGCCTTCCAGGCATCCCGGATAGAAGCGGCTCAGGCTATGAGAACAGAGTAAGGAGTAATAGTATGCTAAATGCTCTCTGGGCGGATTTGAAGAAATCCCCCGTGAAAATGATATTGACCCTGCTGACCGTCGCCCTGGGAACGGGGCTTCTGATGCTGGCCCTGAGCGTCAGCGGTTATCTTGAGAACACGGTTACGGAAAAACTGGACAAGGGAGGGGTTATCCTCTCTTACGCCAACGGGACCTGGGACGGGGATACCCTGGAAGAGCAGAGACCTTCCAGGACCGATCAGAACGTGATCGATTATCTCGCCCAGGAGCTTGACGGCTTCTCCGCCGGCGCCCCGGTGGACAGGGTCGACTGGGACTCTATCAAGGTGGGTTCCAACAGCTGGCAGATCAGAACCGCCGTAGGCACCACGCCGGAATATGGGGAAGTCATGTCCCTGAACATGGTGGAGGGTGTATTCTTCACCGAGGAGCAGAGCAGCAAGGGAAGCAAGGTCGCCGTTATAAGCGAGTCCCTGGCGGAACAGCTCTACGGATCCACCGCCGGGGCAATAGGCAAAACCTTCAATCCCCCGGAGAATCAGTTCCAGCGCCCCGGATCAAACAATGAGAGCCGGGCCGTTATCACCTATACGGTAATCGGAGTCTTCGAAGA
>QKAI01000409.1 GCA_003246505.1 Spirochaetaceae bacterium
AACGGGTCTGGGTGGGGGTGCCCTTTGCCCTGACCCTGGATATGAAGGGCGCCGAAGGGGATGACGTGGTCTTTCCCGTAATCGATAGGGATTTTCTTCCCGAAGGACTGATTCTTAAGTCCTTCAAGGCCGATGACAACACCCTGACCCTGACCGTCACCGGTGAAAAGCCGGGGGAATACGCCATCCCCCCCATCAGCATTCTCTTCGACAATGGCATGGGGGATGTGGAGCTCCTGACGCGGCCCGTGAATTTTACGGTGGAATCCCTCCTGGCCGGTTCGGCCGGAGAGATGGCCGCCCTCTCACCGGCCATGCGTATCGGTTTCCTGACCCTGCCCTGGACCCTGGGCATAGGGGGCGTCGTCGTCCTGGCGGGGCTCTTGATTCTCTATCTGGTACTGCGCCGCAGGAAAAGGAACCTCGTCCCCCCTGAGCCGGTCTGGATGGCCCTGGAACGGGACATGGCCCGGATAAGGGAGGATCATTCCCTCCTGGACGGGGATCTGGCCCTATTATACGATCTGACCACCTCCCTGGTACGGAAAACCCTGGACCGGGTTTACGGGGAGACTACCGGGGAGAAAACCCGGGAGGAGTTCATCGGGCCCCTTGTTTCATCCTCCCGTTATCCCTCTGAGACCCGGGCCTGGTTTGTCAAATTCTTCGAAAGGGCCGACATGGTCCGCTTCGCCCGCCAGTCCGGGGAGAGGGAGACCGCCCTGCGGGATCTGGACGAGGCTCTGCGCTTTGCCGGGCAGGGCGCGGAGAAAGCGAAAAGTGAGGCGGAGGAAAGGTCATGACGTTTCAATTTCCCCTGGCCCTTCTGCTGCTACTCCTCATCCCCCTCCTCGTGTATCTCAAGCTGAGAAGCCGGGGGAGGGGGCATTATTATCCCTCCTTTGACGCCCTGCCCCGGGAGAGGACGGTGCGGGAGAGACTGGTCTATCTGCCGGAGCTTTTCTTCCTGGCCTCCCTGGTTTTTCTCATCATCGCCCTGGCCCGTCCCCAGAGGGGCTTTTCCGAAGTCCGCCGGGTTACCAACGGGATCGCCGTGGAAATCGTCATGGACCGATCCAGCAGCATGGGCGCCCAGGTGACCCAGACTCAGAACCGGCTGGACGTGGTAAAGGAGCTCTTCGGGGAATTCGTCAAGGGGAGGCCCGACGACATGATAGGACTGATATCCTTCGCCCGTTACGCCGATACGAACGCCCCCCTCACCCTGGCCCATGACGTGCTTCCCGGCTTTCTTGATACGATCCGCCTTGTCGACGTGGAATCGGAGGACGGCACCGCCATCGGAGACGCCCTGGCCCTGGCCGCGGCCCGGCTCCATACGGCGGGCGAGGAGGAGGGCTATGTCATCAAGAGCCGGGTGGTCATTCTCCTCACCGACGGGGTGAACAATGCGGGGCGGCGCACGCCGGAGGAGGCGGCGGAACTGGTCCGGGAGTGGGGTATAAAGGTCTATACCATCGGCTTCGCCAGTCAGTCCGTCATGGGGCAGCTCTTCGGGAGCTCCCGGTACGATGTGGACGAGGATACCCTGACGAGCATTGCCGATAAGACCGGGGGAAGCTACTTCCGGGCCACCGACGCAAAGAGCCTCTCCGAGATTTTCGGCCGTATTGACGCTCTGGAGAAGACCGAAGTGGAATCCTACTCCTATCGTCAGTACAAAGAGGTGTTTCTACCCTTCGCCCTGGCCGGATTTGTTTCCCTCTTCCTTTATATTATCCTTTCGGCCACTCTCTTCAGGAGGCTGGAGGTATGATCTTCTTTAAAAACCAGCAGCTGCTGCCCCTCATATGGCCCGTCGTCGCCCTGGTTCCCCTCTTCATAGGGGAGTGGGCATTGAAGAAAAGGCAGAAGACCCTTTTCTCAGGCCCTATCAGACCGGGGGATCCCCTGGGCCGGGATCACCTGCGCCGGGCCCTCTGCCTTACCGCCGCCGCCCTTTTCCTCCTGGCCGCCCTTCTCCGGCCCTCCTGGAATCCCACGGTGCGCATCGTGGAAAAGAAGGGCCGGGACGTGGTCTTCCTCCTGGACGTGAGCCGCAGCATGACCGCCGCCGACGTGGCCCCGAGCCGTCTGGAAAGGGCTAAGCTGGAGATCGCCGAAACGGTGCAGACCATAGAGGGGGACCGCGTCGCCCTGGTCGTCTTCGCCGGGAGCAGCGTGGTGAAGTCCCCCCTGACCCTGGATTACGGCTTTTTCAACTTCGCCCTGAAGGAAGTGTCCGTCAACAGCGTCTCCCGGGGGGGGACCCAGCTGGGGGACGCCCTGCGGATGGTGGAGGACCGGGTGCTGGACGATCAGACCCGGGAGGAGCGGGATATCATTCTCATCACCGACGGGGAGGACCAGGAATCCTTCCCCGTGGAGGCGGCCAAAGCTCTGGGCAGCCGGGGCGTCCGGCTGATCGTCATCGGTCTGGGGGATGATATCCAGGGCGCCCGGGTCAAGGACGGGGAGGGGAACTTCCTCACCTACCAGGGGCGGGAGGTGTGGTCCAGAATGGACGGGGATATCCTGAGGCAGATGGCGGCGGCCACACCCGGGGGCAGCTACGTGCCGGCGGGACAGTCCAACTTCTCCCTGCCCCGTATCTACCGCAGTCTGATAACGGAAAGCAGCGACCAGTCCACGGGAAAGGAGGAGACCCTGGTTTATGAAGAAAAATACCAGTTCTTCCTGGCCCTGGCCCTGCTGCTGCTTCTTGGGGAGGCATTCCGAATCATCGGCCCCCTGGATGGGAAGGGCTTCATCAAGGGAAAACTTTCCTCCCCCGGCATCCTGCCCCTCTTAGCCCTGTTTCTTTTGATTCTCCCTTCCCCGGGACTCTTCGCCGAAGGTCGGGCGGATCTGTTTCAGGAGGGGGAGAGGGCTATCGCCGGAGCGGACTGGGACCGGTTCACGGAAATTTATGAGGAATTGACTAACCGGGGAGCCTCGGAGGGAAAACTGGCTTATAATCGGGGACGGGCCCAGTATGGGGAGGAGGATTTCGCCGGGGCTGCCGATTCCTTCGGGGAAGCGGCCGCCCGTTTGGAAGGGAAGAAGGCGTCCCGGGCCCTCTATAACCGGGGCAACGCCCTGATGAAGCAGTCCGAAACGGACCAGTCCGGAGGGGCGGATTATCTCGGGCAGGCCCGGGAGGCCTACGAAAAGGCCCTGGAATTGGATCCCGATTTCAGGGATGCGGCCAATAATCTGGAACTGCTTCTGAATCGTCAGGAACAGCAGGAACAGCAGCAGGATTCCCAAAGCGGGAGGGGGAACGATTCTTCCGACAAGTCCGGGGAGAGCCAGGCCGATCAGGGCGGTTCATCCTCCGATCAGGGATCCCCCGACAAAAGTCCATCCTCCCCTGGTACGGATGACCGGAATCAGAACGCCGATCAGAAGGCTGCTCCCGGACAGCCTTCCGACGGAGAACAGGACAGTCTGGCGCAGGATATATTGAATCAGGAAGAGGACGACCGGGAGCAGAGGGATTCCACCTATGCCACGGGGGGAGGAATCTATCCGGTGGAGAGGGATTGGTAAGATGGGCAATGTGAAAATCAATCTGTGGGTCGCGGTGCTCCTGGTAACCCTGTCCGGTGGGGTATTGACGGCTCAGGAGGTGCGGGTATCCATCAGCAGCAGGGAAGGCTATGTGGGAGTGCCCCTGGATTATGTTATCTCCGTGACGGGATCTAAGAAGGCCGATGTTCCCGAGCTTCTGGGATTCGACGGTTTTTCCGTAAATTATGCCGGTCAGAATCAGTCCTCCCAGACTTCCATTATAAACGGTATGAGATCCTCTTCGGTCACGGTCCAATTCTCCTGGAAACTGACCCCCCTGAGGGAGGGAACCCTGAAAATCCCTTCGGTCGCCGTGAATGTGGCGGGGGAGATCTATAACACCCCGGCGGGTATGGTTACCGTCACCCCCCCCCGGAAAATGGATGGTTTCAAACTGGTCCTCCGGGGGGAGGAGGGAAAGGTCTACCGGGATCAGGTCACCACGGTGGATATGGATTTTTATGTGAGCAGCGAGGTGGGGAATCTCAATTTCACCCTGCCCGGTCAGAACGGGGGCAGCCTGGAAGGAACCGATTTTCTCATCCTGGACAGCGCTCCCCCGGACCAGGCGTCCCACGATGTCCGGCAGATACCCATCGGGGGCCGGGTATTTTACGGGTACGTCTCTTCCCGCTACGAGGGGGGGCAGCAGTTTACCGTACTGACCATCCCCCTGAATATCATGCCCCTCCGGGCGGGATCACTCTCTTTAGAAGGCGCCTCGGTGGCTTTCTCCACCCAGAGCGGCAGCTTCATGAGGCCGGTCACGGAGAGCCATGTCATCCCCGCGGACAGCTTCGCCCTGGAGGCGGCCTCCCTGCCCCGGGAGATCAGGGAAAGCCCCAACGGCATTCTCCTCACCCGGGGGGATCTGAGGGTCACCGGAGAGCTCTCCTCGGACAGGGCACGCCCGGGGGATCCCCTGACGCTGACCCTGACCTTGTCCGGCCTGGTCCATCCGGAACTCTGCGAAGTCCCACCCCTGAACAGTTTCACTTCCCTGGCTGAAGAGTTCTCCCTGCCGGCGGAACGGAGCACGCCCAGATCGGAGGGACATGATCTGAAGATCGTCCAGACCGTGCGGCCGATCAGCGTCAAGACCCGGGGCATTCCCTCCATGGACTTTGTCTATTTTGATCTGGAGAGGGAGGAGGTCCGCCGGGTCTCCACCGATTTTATCCCCCTGGCCATGAGTTCCGCCGGGGATCTGAATTGGGCGGATGTGGAGAATTTCCAATCCGGAGAGACGAAGGCATCACCCCTCCGGGAGAACGACCAGGGGATCAGGCAGAACAAATCCTCCCAAGACGTCCGCCGGGGAGACACCCGGGGCACCACCTTTCTGGCGTCTCCCGCCTATCGGGCGGGGATCATGGCCCCTCCCGCCCTGTTGTTTCTTTACCTGTCCGGATGGGGAATCCTCTCCCTGCTCAGAAAAAGGGGGGAGCGGCTCAGGGGTAATCCGCGCCGCCAGCTAATCCACTCCTTGGACCGGGGGGAAGATCCTTTTGCCACCTATGACCGTTACCTGAGGAGCCGTCTTTTCGGGGGTAAATCCTTCGAGCGGGGGGAGCTTAAGGAAAAAGCCCTGGCCCTGGACCTGCCCGTTCTGGCCGAACTCCACGGGAGACTGGAACGGGAGCGATACGGCGGGGGCGGTATTCCTGTGAAAAGGGAGGAGATGGAAGAGGTGGTGAAAAGACTGGAGGTCCGGCTGTGAAAGGGGCTGTTTTTTTTATACTGATTTTTCTTTTCCGGGCTGTACTCTTCGCCCAGACCGGTGGGGATGACCTTATTACACAGGCGGAGGAAGCCTTCCGGGAGGGACATTACGGGGAATCGGCCAATCTCTACCAGGAGGCCGCCGTCAGGGGTTCGGTCAACGGAAGCCTCTACTACAACCAGGGGAATAGCTGGTTCATGGCCGGGGAGCCCCTTCTCGCCCATCTCTCCTATCTCAAGGCTTCGGCCCTGAATCCGGGGGACGGGGATATCCGCCGCAATCTCAGCTACCTCCGGGCTCTTGCCGGCGAAGAGGAGAGGGCCGGCGCCGGTGAACTCCTGCGGGTCCTCTTCTTCTGGCACTACGACCTCTCCCTCCGTTTGAGGGGAATGATCTTCCTGGGTTTGAACGCTTTATTCTGGCTGCTGGCCCTTCTGACCATTGTTCTGAAGCGAAGGGGAAGGGCAGTTCACCTCTGGCCGGCGCTCCTCGCCCTGGTCTTTGCGGCGGGGCTGGGGACGTCCCTTCTTGTCAGCCGCTACCAGTGGCTCCATTATCCCGGGGGACTCGTCATGGAGGAGACCACCCCCCGGAAAGGGGACAGCGATTCCTTTGACAGCGCCTTCAACCGCCCCCTTCCCGGGGGCACCGAGTTCCAGCTGAGGGAGATCCGTTCCGGATGGTACAAGATCCGACTGAAAGACGGTTCGGAAGGATGGATCCGCCGGGAGTCCGCCGAGCTGGTCACCTTCCCCTGATGCTGTTCTCCAGCAGGCGGCGGGTGAGCACCTCCGGCAGGACCACCGGTTCCCCTCCCCGGGGATAATAGACGTAAAGGGGTACCCCGGCCCGGTTGAATTTCGTCAGCCAGGAGCTGATCACCGGATCGTTAAGGGTATAGTCCCCCACCATGTACAGGACCCCCTCATCCTCAAACAGTTCCTTCCGGAAATCCCTGTCCAGCACGGTCAAATGATTGGAGCGGCAGGTGGCGCACCAGTCGGCGGTGAACTCCAGGAAAAGGGGCTTTCCCTCCCGGCGGATTTCCTCCACCCCCTCCGGGGAGAAGGGGAGATACTCCTCCCTGTCCGCGGCGGGGAGGGTTTCCGAGGGCTGGGTGCTGACATCCACGAATAGCAGATAGCTTCCCGCCGCCAGGAGAAGGGAGAGGGCGTAAAGGGCAAAACGGCTCCTTCTGCCCGATCTCTGCCCCTGGCCGAAGATCCAGGCCGACGCCGCCAGAATCAGCATGAACCACAGAATCCCGGTAAAGCCCTTCCCCGTCTGACGGTGCAGGACGGTCAGGAGGTAGACCGCCGTACCGGCCAGGAGAAATCCCATGATCTCCCGGAAGCGGTTCATCCACTCCCCCGGTTTGGGAAGGCGATTAATAATGCCGGGGATAAAGCCCAGAAGGATGAAGGGGAGGGCCAGTCCCAGGCCGATGAGAAGGAAGAAGAGCAGGATGATGCCCCCGGTCTGGACGAAGGCGAAACCCAGGGCGGAGCCCAGGAGGGGAGCCGTGCAGGGTGTGGCCAGCAGTACCGCCATGATGCCCGTCAGAAAGGAACCGCCGAAACCGGACTTGTGCCGGGAGGCGGCCTCTCCCGCCCCGCGGGGGGGATTGATGAAGAAAACCTCGAAGAGGCTCAGGGAGAAGAGGAAGATGATCCCCGTGAGGATGAGGACGAAGTGGGGATTCTGAAACTGGAAACCCCATCCCAGGGCCGTTCCGGAGGCTTTGATGAGGATAACCGTGAATCCGAGAATCAGAAAGGAGGTGAGAATCCCTCCCGTGTAGGAGAGGCTGTTCAGAAGAATCGCCCGCCTGCTGTCACCGCTCTGTCCCACCAGGTGGAGAGCCTTAAGGGAGAGCACGGGGAGTACGCAGGGCATGATATTCAGTATGACTCCCCCCAGAAAGGCGAAGAGCAGAAAAAGAGCCAGATTCCCCCCGGACTTTGCGGGAGGAGGGGGAAGGGAAACATCTCCGGGCTGGGAGAGTATATCTTTTTTCAGAGGGCGGAAGCAGGTCCCCTTCTCATCGCAGAGCTGATATCCCGCGGTTATGCCTATTCCCTCAGCCGGCGGGGGGCCGTCGGTGAGTTTCCTGAGGGGGGCCTTGAGTATGACGGTCCCCTCGTATCCCTCGAAGGACCCGTAGGAACGGGTGGGCGGGTATTCAATATCCCCCAGTTCAAAGTCCCCCGGGGAAGAGAGGGCAAAGGAGAAGAAGTCCCTGCTGTCGATCTGGTGTAAGCCGGAGGGAATTTCATAGGTGACCTGGAGGTAACCCCTTCCCTTGCCATCCAGACTGTAGGCGGATGTGATGATAGCCTCCTGGGCTGCCAGAAGGGAGAGGGTAAGCAGAAAAAATACTATATAGAGTTTTCTTTTATGCATAAAGAGAATATAGCGGGGGGGGGATTTTTTTTCAAGTTTTTTTTTAGGTCCTATTGACGAAAAAATAGGCCTATGCTATATTCCTGATCAGCACTTAGCAAGGGCGATTAGCTCAGTTGGGAGAGCGCCTGCCTTACAAGCAGGATGTCGGCGGTTCGAGCCCGTCATCGCCCAAATGCTAATTCTTTCAAAGTAAAGAGTTAGATTCAAATATAAGAGACCGGACGGGGAAACCTGCCCGGTTTTTTTATGTCCGGAAACCCAGCTTCCCGATCTCCGCTTCCAGGATCGAGGCGGACCGATGATTGTCCCGGCTCAGCTCTTCCAGCCTCCTCGTTCCCCCGGTGAACCGTTCTATGCTCCCGTTCATTTCAAGGGATTCGCCCAGGATCTCCCTCTGATTGTTCTCCAGCTCGCCCATGTGGGCCAGGACGGCCCTGCTGCTGTTCTTTACCCGTTCCGTATCCCGGTGAAGATCGGAGGACCCCCTGCGGACATCCTCCAGAATGCCGAAGAAGCCGGTCAGCACACGGCCTATGCTCTCCCCCGATTGGCGGAGATTGGCT
>QKAI01000475.1 GCA_003246505.1 Spirochaetaceae bacterium
GGCTCCCTGGAGCTGGGGTCGGACTACCCCAACGAGTGGAGGCCGGGCTACTACCTGCAGAAGCGCTTCGGCGTTCCCAACGCCCGGTGCCCCCTTCCCGTGGGAATAGACAGCACGGACCACTTCCTGAGCGTCCTTTCCGAGATAACCGGGCGGGAGATTCCCGCCTCCTACGAGAGAAGCCGCTCCCGCCTCATAGACGCCTACGGGGACGGGCACAAGTACCTTTACGGGAAAAAAGTGGTCCTCTTCGGGGACACCTCCACCGTGGAGGGGCTCTACCGCTTCGCCTCCGAGGTGGGGCTGGATCCGGTTCTCTGCTTTACGGGCAGCCCCGCGGGCATTCTGGAGAAGACCCTGCAGAGGCTGCCCCAGCCGGAGGCCTCCGAAAAGCCTCCCCTTATCAGGGAGAACTTCGACTTCGGCGACGCGGAGGAGCTGATCGAGGAGCTTAAGCCGGACCTGCTCATCGGGAACAGCAAGGGCTACAAGATCTCCCGCAAAATGGATATTCCCCTCATGCGGGTGGGATTTCCCATACACGACAGGTTCGGCGCCTCCCGGCAGCGGATGCTGGGCTACGAGGGCACGGCGGATCTCCTGGACCGGGTCGTCAACGAGATCCTGGAACGGAAGCAGAGCAAATCAACCGTCGGATACACCTATATTTAGGTAACCATAGGAGAAGGATATGAGAGAAGAAATCGCCAAACAACTGGAAAATCACCCCTGCTTTAACTCGGGCGCCTGCAAGGACCACGCCCGGATACACCTTCCCGTGGCTCCCAAGTGCAACGTGCAGTGCGGCTTCTGCAACAGGAAGTACGACTGCGTCAACGAGAGCCGCCCCGGCGTCACCAGCTCCGTGCTGAGCCCGGGCCAGGCCCTCTACTACCTTAAGAAGGCCATGGAGAAGCGGTACTTCGACGTGGTGGGCATCGCCGGCCCGGGGGACCCCTTCGCCAATCCCGACGAGACCATGGAGACCCTGCGCCTTATCAGAGGGGAGTATCCCAAGGTCATGCTCTGCGTGGCCACCAACGGCCTGAACATAGGCCCCTATATCGACGAGCTGGCCGAACTGGAAGTCTCCCACGTGACCCTGACCATCAACGGGGTGGACCCGGAGGTGGCGGGCAGCTGCTACCGGTGGATACGGCACAATAAAAAGGTTTACCGGGGAAAAGCCGCCGGGGAAGTGATCATGGCCCAGCAGATGCGGGCGGTGAAGGAGCTGACCAGCCGGGGCATCCTGGTCAAGGTGAACAGCATCATCATTCCCGGGGTGAACGATTCCCATATTCCGGAGATTGCGAAGGAAGTGGGCCGCCTGGGGGCGGTCACCCAGAACTGCCTGCCCCTCATGCCCGTGACGGGCACCGACTTCGGCCACCTTTCCGAGCCGGCCCCGGTGGACGTGGCCGCCCTCAGGAAGGCCTGCGGGGAGCATATCTCCCAGATGGGCCACTGCCGCCGCTGCCGCGCCGACGCGGCGGGGCTCCTGGAAGAGGCCATGAGCGAGGGAACCACGGCCCTTCTGAAGGAGGCCTCCCTCCTGCCCGTGAACCCCGGTGAGGACCGGCCCTTCGTGGCCGTGGCCACCCGGGAGGGAATGCTGGTGAACCAGCATCTGGGCCACGCCCGGACCCTGTGCATCTACCGGCCCAAGGAGGACTCCTCCGACGGCCTGTGGACCTTCCACGAGGAGCGGATCATGCCCCCCGCCGGGGGCGGGGACGAGCGGTGGAACACCATCGCCGAGGCGATAGGCGACTGCTCCGCCCTTCTGGTGAGCGGCATCGGGGGACGCCCCGAGGAGGTCCTGACCGAAAGGGGGATCAAGGTCTTCCAGATCGAGGGCATGATCATGTCCGCCCTGGAGGGCCTGTCCCGGGGGGACAGTCTGAACCATATGGCGGTCCGCAAGGGCTGCTGTTCGGGAAACGCAGCGGGTTGCGCCTAGGCCGCGGGGCCGGGCTTCCTCGATAGAGCTTTTATTTGCCATAGGAGAAATTAATGGAAAAACCTAACAAACACATTCTGGTGTGCTGCAGTTTCCGGGCCTCCGGAGAGCCCCAGGGCGTCTGCCACAAGAAGGGTACCGGCGACTGGCTGGCCTACCTGGAATCGGAAATCGTCGACCGGGGCATGGACGGGGTCATGGTATCCGCCACGGGCTGTCTCAAGGTCTGCGACCGGGGTCCCGCCATGGTGGTCTACCCGGACAACGTCTGGTACGGCGGCATGACCGGCGAGGACGACCTGGACGCGATCCTGGATGCGATCGAAGACGGGGACGTGGCGGAAGATTTTCATATCGCCTGAGGTCATATGACGATTGTGGACAGCACCCTCAGGGAGGGGGAACAGACGCCGGGCCTTGTCCTGTCCTTTAAGGAAAAGCGCTATCTGGCGGAATCTCTCATCGCTGCGGGCGTCACCGACCTGGAGGCGGGGATTCCCGCCATGGGCCGGGAGGACCGGGACTTTCTCCGTTCCCTGAACGGCCTGGGCGGCAGGATCATCTGCTGGTGCCGCGGCCGGGAGGAGGACCTTCGGGATGCCTTTGAAACGGGGACCGGGGCGGTGCACGTCAGCTTTCCCCTCTCCGACCGCCAGCTGAAGCTGATGGGCAGGGAGAGGGGCTGGGTGCTGGACAATATGAAAATCCTGGCCGACAGGATGAGGGGGGAGTGCTCCTTCCTCTCCGCCGGGGCCATGGACGCCTCCCGCTGCGAACCGGAACAGCTGAGGGAGTTCGTGGAAGCCGCGGCGGGGGAAGGGTTCCACCGCATCCGCCTGGCCGACACGGTGGGCCTCAGTTCCCCCGATGAAATACGTGGCTGGGCCCGCCTTCTTTCCGATCATAAGCATTTACTGGAATTCCACGGCCACAACGACCTGGGCATGGCGGTGGCCAACTCCCTGACCGCCCTGCAGGAGGGCTTCGGAGCGGTGAGCGCCACCCTCCTGGGCCTGGGGGAACGGGCGGGAAACGCCCCCCTGGAAGAGGTGCTCCTGGCGGCCCGCCTCAAAATGGACTGGGACGGGGGCATCGACCTGAAGGCCGTGGGCGATCTGGCCCGGCATACGGCCTTCCTGACCGGGGAAAAAATAGCCCCGGCCAAGCCTCTCCTGGGGGAGAGGATCAACCGCCACGAATCGGGAATCCACGTGGCGGGCCTTAAGAAGGACCCCCAGAGCTTCCGCCCCTACGATCCCACCCAATGGAGCGGCCCCGCCGAGGAGATCCTCTGGGGCCGGCAGAGCGGGCGCCGGGGGGTGGCCGATTTTCTGAAGGGCAAGGGCCTCCATCCCACCGCCGGGGAAGTCGCCCGGGTGACCGCCCTGATCAAGGAGCGGGCCCCGGAACGGGGGGGATCCCTGTCGGAAGAGGAGATCCTCTCCCTTTTTTTCTCGGTCCGGGACGGGGGAAACCGCAAAGCCGCCGTCTAGGGGAAATTGACACGGGCCCCCATTGGATCTACCATAGACCATGCTCTATTACTGCCGCACAGGAAAAAGGAACTACTACAGGAAGCCGGTGAGGATCTACTCCCGGGCCTACTGGGAATTCATGGTATTCCTGGAGGGGCAGAGCTGTCCCGCCTTCTCCTCCGGTGGGGGGAAGGGGGGGGAGGACAATTTCTGGGTCTTCCGCCCCGACTGCCCCCACGGCTGGAGGGACCGGGAGGACCGGGAGTGCGAGGTGGCGGTGTTCCATTTCGCCGAGGTCCCGGATCAGCTGGCCCGGCGGATGGAGGAGACCGCCTTCCTCTCCTGCCGGGCCGGAGAGGACGCCTTAAGGGAGATCGCCGCGACCGCCGGGGAAGTGCGGGACGAGGTGCGCATGCCCCGGGAGAACAGCCTGCTCCACTTTCATCTTATCCTTTTGAAGCTCTCCTATCTCTTCCTGGAGAACGCCCGCCTCCCCTCCCTGCCGGTCAGCCGGGAGGAGCAGATCGTGAACGCGGCCCTGGCCTGGTTCAGCACCCACATGGAGGAGGGGGTGGGGGTGGAGGAGACCGCCGACCGGATGGGGTACAACGTCAGCCACCTCCGGCGCCTCTTTCAGAAAGTCCGGGGCGGCTCCCCCCGGGAGATCTTTCTGCAGCTTAAAATGGACCGGGCCCGGGGGCTGTTAAGGCAGGGCACGCCGGTCATGGAGACGGCCCTGGCCTGCGGCTTCAGCAGCCATTCCAGCTTCACCCGGGCCTTTACGGCCTTCACCGGTTCCGCCCCCCGGGAGCTTTCTTCCCGTTCCTGACCGGGGGGAGAGCAAAAAAAGGCTTCCCATATGAAAATTTGTACCCCCGGAAATGAAGAAGTGTCCCCCTTTATCCTTAATTGAACGTTTACAGCGGAACCGGGCGGCGTGATAATGATATTCAGATAAAAAATTATCAGCTTACCAAACCAAAACACGGACGGTTCCATGAAAAAAAAGGCAGAAGTTCCCGCCCTGGCCAAGGACCAGCTGGGGATTATGAACAGGATCAAGCGCAGGCTTTTCCTTAAGAAGGAGTGGCAGCTCTGGCTGTTCGCCCTTCCCGTTATCGTTTACTTTTTCATCTTCAATTACATCCCCATGTACGGGATCCAGATTGCATTTAAAAGGTACAGCATCTCCCAGGGCATGGGCCACAGCCCCTGGGTCGGACTCCTCTACTTTGACAAGTTCGTCAATTCGCCCATGTTCTTCAAACTCCTGAAGAACACCCTGGTCCTGAGCTTCTACAACATGTTCCTGGGCTTCCCCTTCCCCATCATCTTCGCCCTGCTTCTGAACCATCTGAAGCTGGCCCGGGTCAGGCAGTTCGCCCAGACGGTCACCTTCGCCCCCCACTTCATCTCCCTGGTGGTCATGGTGGGCATGCTCTACCTCTTCCTCTCCCCCAACGCGGGGGTCATCAACGCGGCCATAGAGAGGGCCGGGGGGGAGCGGATCTTCTTCATGGGCGAGCCGGGCTGGTTCCGGCACATCTTCGTCCTCTCCTGGATCTGGCAGCATTCGGGCTACGAGGCCATCATCTACCTGGCCGCCCTGACCGCCATCGACCCCTGCCTCTACGAAGCGGCCACCATAGACGGGGCGAGCAAGGTTCAGAAGATCATCAAGATCGACATCCCCGCCATCCTCCCCACCCTGGTGACCATGATGCTCCTCAAGGTGGGGCGCATGCTCAACCTGGACTTCCAGAAGGCCCTTCTGATGCAGACCGCCCTGAACCTGGACGCCTCGGAGATCATCGGGACCTACGTCTACAAGACCGGTCTCATCAACGCCCAGTTCAGTTATTCCACCGCGATCAGCCTCTTCCAGACGGTCATCAATCTGGCCCTGATCATCACAGTTAATAAAATAAGCAGGAAGGTAGCCAATGAAAGCCTCTGGTAATGTCTTCGCCAGTCTGAACGAGAAGCAGACCACAAGCGACAAACTTTTCAATTACATAACCCTGGTTCTGGTCCTGGGCGGGTGCTTCATCGTGCTCTACCCCCTCTACTTCATCCTCATCGCCTCGGTCAGCAATCCCGATCTGGTTCTGGCGGGAAAGATCACCTTCCTGCCCCGGGAAGTGGACCTGAGCGGTTACCAGCGGATCTTCAAGTACGACCCCCTGTGGATCGGCTACCGGAACTCCATTTTCTACGCCGTCACCGGCGCCCTGGCCAGCGGGTTCCTCTCCCTTCTGGGGGCCTATTCCATCTCCCGCCGGGATTTCTCCGGCGCCAAGGTCCTGACCATTTTCCTTCTGATCACCATGTTCTTCAACGGGGGGCTCATCCCCACCTACATTCTGGTCAAATCCCTGGGCCTCAGGAACACCTTCGGGGTGCTGCTCATCGTCAACGGGCTTCAGGTCATGAACATTTTCATCGCCAGCTCCTACTTCAAGTCCTCCGACATCACCACCCTCTACGAGGCGGCCCAGATAGACGGGTGCTCCCACTTCGGATACTTCTTCCGGATCCTGCTCCCCATCTCCACCCCCATAGTGGTGGTCATGCTCCTCTTCTACGGGGTGTACCAGTGGAACGACTTCTTCCGGGCCATGATCTACCTGGACAAGCCCCAATACCAGCCCCTGCAGATCGTCCTGAAGGAGCTCCTGGCCTCGTCCCAGGTCAGCTCCCAGGTTTCGGAGATGCTCTCCGACGATTTCGAGACCCTCAACGCCATGATCCGTGCCGCCGAATCGATGAAGTACGGCATCATCATCATGGCGACCCTGCCCATGCTGATCCTGTATCTGATACTCCAGAAGTATTTCGAACAGGGGATCACCATGGGGTCTGTCAAAGGATAATGCGGCCGGGGGCCCCTTCCGGTTCCCCCGTCCGGCTGTTATTATATTTTATCTTACTTTGGAGGAAGTAATGAAAAAAATCATTTCGTTGATTTTCATTTCCGGTCTGCTCCTGTGCTCCGTTTCCCTTTTCGGAAACGGCAAGGGAGATCAGAGTAGCTCTAGCGCATCCCTCGTCAACAAGACGGGCATGCCCATCATGAAGGAAAAAACCAGCTTCGAGGTCATGGGTATCCTCATGAACAATACCCGCCAAGTCCACTACGACCAGACGGATATGATGAAGGCCCTGGCCGAAGAGACCAATGTGGACATAACCTGGACCCTGGTCCCCCAGGCCTCCTGGCAGGAGAAGAAGAACCTGGTCGTGGCCAGCGGCGAATATCCCGACGCCTTCCACGCCCCCCTCAGCCTCTCCCAGGACGAAGTGGCCATGTGGGGAGCCAACGGCGTTCTCATCCGCCTGGACGATCTGCTCAAGGAGTACGCCCCCATCATCACCTCCCGCATGGATCCCATGTACGACGCCTTCACCAGGAGTCTTGACGGTAATATCTACGCCCTCTCTTCCTGGGCCGACTTCGGTTTCGACTCCCTGGCCGGCTCCATCATCAAGACCGAGTGGCTCGACGCCCTGGGACTGGACATGCCTACCACCACGGAAGAGTTCTACCAGGTTTTGAAGGCGTTCAAGACCCAGGATCCCAATGGAAACGGCAAGGCCGACGAGATTCCCTTCTCTTTCCTTTATATCGAAAACCCCCCGAACCGGGAAGTCAAGAGAGAGCACTACTGGCTCTTCCCCGCCTTCGGCGTTTACGACAACCCCTACCACATCGCCATCAACGACAACGGCAAGCTCATGTTCACCGCCAATACCAAGGAGTGGAGAAACACCATTGAGTACCTGCACCGGCTTTACGCGGAAGGCCTGATCGACAAGGAAGTCTTCTCCCAGGACCGGGCTACCCTGACCAACAAGGTAAGAAGCCAGGGCACCGTGGGCGCCTACACCGACTACCGCTTAAGGCTCTCCATCGCCGCTCCCGAGAATGAATCCAAATTCGCCCTCCTGCCCCCCATGACCGGCCCCTCCGGCAAGAAGGGCTGGCTCCGGGCCCAGGTCGGCCTCTCCGAAGGAGCCTTCGCCATCACCAGCGCCTGCGAATACCCCGAAGCCCTGGTGAGATGGCTCGACCACGTGAACGATGAGAAGATCGGCGTCCAGATGGCCTACGGCATGTTCAAGCCCGAAGGATACAGCGACGCGGAAGCCCTGATCCCCTCAGCCAACACCCCGGGCAAGTACATCGTCAACACCGACCTGAGACCCGCCACGGTGGACCCCAGCGAGTGGAACATGACCGCCCCCATCTCCATCACCTGTACCATCCTCACCGCGGATATCTACGACAAGTATATCGAAGAGAAGGACAGCAACGTGGCCAAGCAGGAAACCTGCGACGTCTACCGCCCCTACCTCTCCAAGTACCCCTACAACTACCCCTTCAAGTTCAGCGTGGACGAGATTGAAGAGCTGAGCCTCATGCAGGCTGACCTTCTCTCCTACATCTACTCCACAGAAGCGAAGTGGATCGCCGGCGGCCTGACCAACGCCGACTGGGATAACTACCTGAAGGAACTGGAAAGACTGAACGTTTCCCGCTATACGGAAATGTACAAAACCGCCTACGACAGGCAGAAATAGTCCTTTTCTTCCGGGCCGCCCCCTGCCGGGGGGCGGCCTTTTGCATTAATTCCTCTCGACAGCCCCGGGCCAGAGAGGGTATGATGATCGGGTGAACAGCCCGGTCCTCCTCAAGAACAGACCCTTCCTCAGAAAATTCCTGATCTCCTACCTGGCGATCCTCTCCATACCCATGGTCCTGAGCTTTTTCCTCTCCCGCAACA
>QKAI01000150.1 GCA_003246505.1 Spirochaetaceae bacterium
TCTTTCCCCTCTTTTAAGGATTATTATCGGCGGGACGCTTCCCTCTGGGCCTTGCGCAGGGCCATTTTGCGGTAGTAGTCGGCGTTTTTCTTAATTTCAATCACATCGGTGGCATGAAGTTTGTTCTCCATGATGCTGATGTGGCATTCGTTCATGAGCTTTTCCAGGGCCGGACGGCCCTCGGCGTTCTGGAGTCCCGCCATTTTAATGAGATCCTCCGGCCCCAGGGTGAAGGTATGGCTGAGTTTTGAGGTGAACTTCACCCGGTTCTTCTCCAGCTCAATAAGAAGGGCATCGGTCATCTTCGCGGTGGGGTCCTCGATAAGAGCGTTGGCCAGCTGTTTATAAAGGGCCCAGATCCTCTCCGCCAGCAGGGTGGTCAGCCGCGTGGTCATCTTAGGTTCCTGCTGTACCATTTTGACAAAATTCTTCTTGTTCACGGCCATCATCTTTGTGACGCCCCCGGCTATGGCGGAGGCGCTGCGGGGCTCATTGTTCAGAAGGGCCATCTCCCCGAATATGTCTCCCACCTTGAGGGTCGCCAGCAGAACTTCGTTATCATTGACGATTTTCGTTATCTTCACGCTGCCCGACTGGATGATAAAAAGTTCCGAACCGTCCTCCCCCTCGCTGAAGATCATGGTGTTGTCCGGATAGGTGCGGATGAAATCCTCCCCGTTCGTATTCAGGTGCACCGCCTTCTGGTAGGGCTCGATTTTGGCCATTGCTTCCCGGGCATGGGAGACGCCGGGACCGTCAGGGCAGGCCTGAATATAGCGGTGATAGGCGTAATAGGCCTGGTTGTACTTGCTCTGCTTGGCGTAATAATCGGCCACATTTATAAGGTGGTACTTATCTATCTCGGCGGATTTTTTGAAGGTGAGCCGGGTGAGGGCCTCGTCCAAATTCCGGAGGCGCTCGGAAAAACCGTTTATGATTTTCAGGGCCACATCGCTTTTTTTCTGAATGATGGAGGTGTATTCCGCCGTCTTGATGGCAATGATCTCGCAGTCGGTCATGGCGACAGCCGTATCGATATGGAAATGTTCCGAAAGGGCGGAAACGACGCCGAAAAGATCGCCCGGACTTAACAGGACCCGGTCCGATTCACTTTCGCCCACGGCGAAATCACGCTGTAACTCAACTTTACCCGACCTGAGTATATAGAGATTATCGGCCATCTTTCCTTCAACAACGATGTAGGCACCCTTGTTGAATTTCATGAGCTGCAAGCTGTCACTCCTCTTGGCGTATAGGTCTATTATATTTTTTGAAAAGCCCCATGTCAATCGTAAGATTTTTTTTCTTACCCTAGGGATTTTCCTCCCCGTAGGCGGTCACGATGCGGGGAAGTTCCCAGCGGCTGCGGTAATAGGAGAGGTTTCCCAGCCTTTCCTCGTGGACCGTCTGGGCGGAATAGCTCCCGGGCAGGACAACCCGGAGGGTCCGGTCATCCAGATCGCCGCAGTCCCTTGTCCCCCGGGAGAAGGCGAGATGGCGATTGGTCAGACCGCCCCAGAAAAAATCCCGGCCGTATCCGTCAAGGGGAAGAGCCCCGTCGGCCAGAGCGGGATCGGCGGGAAACCATCCCACCCTTTCGAAATAGATCTCCACCCATACATGCTCCTGCCCTACCCCGGTAACCCTGTCCAGAAGGATGCCCCGGACTTCCCGGGCGGGCAGTCCCTGGGAACGGCAGAGGGCGACAAGAGCCCGGGCGTAATCGGCGGTGCTCCCCTTTCTCCCCTCAATCACATCGACGGGAGAACCCTCCACCGGTTCCTCCTGCCAGCTGAGCCTATCCAGAAGATAATCATAAAGGGCCCGGGCTTTGGCGTAGGGATTCCTGTATCCCCCCGAACCGCTGACGGCCCGGTTTCTCAGTGTTCTGTTGGAGAGAGGATATGCGTCGGTTTCCGCCGTGTATTCCCTGTACAGCCCCCTCGCCGTATCATAGGAGAGGGGGATCCTGTCGGGATCGCACAGGACACGGCGGTCGTAGAGATCGGCGCTGAATTGACGGCTCAGCAGGATTTCGTCACCCGATGCCAGATCGTCTATCCGGTAAAGGGTCACCCCATCCCGGTTGAGAAAGGGGGCATGGGACTCGGATATGAGGGAGATATTCCGCTGATGTTCCTCCTCCGGAGGGAGGGGAACCCAGAGGAAGAGACTGTTTCCCGCCCAGGCCCCTACCCGGTCCACGAGAATCCTCTGCTCCATCTGGTAGCGGACCCGGTTGGTTCTTTCCGAAGAGCTCCCCCTTTCGGTAACGTCAAAATAGATAGGGTTGCTGTATCCCCGGTCCGTCTTGATATAGAGGAATCCCGATTCCACCCCTTCGGGGATGTAAAAGGAGATGCGGTTCATATTCCAGCTGACGAAATCCTCCGAGGAAAGGGTAATGAAATTCCTGGGCTGAGGGGTATCGAAGAAGGCCAGATGGTTGTCCTTCTTCCCATTGATAAGAAGGGAGCTGTTCCTTCTGTTATCCCCGAAATTCGATCCCTCCACAGTAACCAGAGTACCGCAGCCCCCTTCGCTCGGATCGAGAAACTCGATATAGGGCAGCTCGGGGGGAAAGGGCTCCAGGGAGAAATCGGGGAAATCGATCCGGTTGTACAGGACGAGGGAATTGCTGCGCCCATGCTGTGTCTCCACGGTGACAAGGGCGGAATTGCTGAAGGGGGGCACCAGAATGGAGATCGTGTCGTCGCTCCAGGATTCGATATGGGAGAGATTGAGCTGGCGATCGTCAAAATAGATCTCCGAAAGGGCCTGATTCTCCCCGAACCTCCTGCCGGTGAGTTCGATACGATCCCCCGGCTCGGACAGGAGTTTACTCATTTCATCGAGCCGCGGAGGCTGACGGTTCATGATGGTAAAAAAGAGGAAAGCCCCAACGGACAGGAGCAGGAACAGAGCCATGAGCAGGAAATTTTTTTTAGGCATATGAATCAGGTGTTATCGTTCTCCACGGGATAGACCACAAACTCCATGGAAAAGAGTACGCCCCCCTCCTTCGTATCGTCATTCTTTCCGAGGGGATAGTATACAACTTTTTCACCTTTTTTCAAGGAAATGGATTTCAAATTGGCCGACAGGGAGGGGGAATTCCTGTCATCCAGCTGAAAACTGCTTCCCGCGATCAGGAGAAGCTCCTCGTCACCGATGGGATGGAGGGACAGGGTGACGGTCAGGGAACCGTTTGAGGCCTTGAAGAGGAAGGATTCGCTCTCATCGGCGGACAGGGACCTTTCAAAGGAGTTGCTCCAGACGGGCTGGCCCAGACCGTTCAGGGTGTTGACTTTGACGGAAAGAAGATAGTCCTGACCGGCAAGGGAAAGAAGGGCCAACAGGAAGATTCCGGTGATGAACCAGAAGCGCCTCATGGAACATCCTTATCATAGGAAACGGACTTCGTAAGCTGGGAATCGCCGTAATAGGCGAAGGTCTGTTCCGGTGGCAGCACGATGGGGATCAAGCCGTCCATGGCGGAAAGGTCCTCCTCGCCTGCCTGAGCCATGGCGGGAGCGGGGGCCATGAACATTCCCCCCGCGCCTGGCAGGAGCAGGGAGATACCCAGAATGAGTACCGCCGCAGCCGCTATGGGCCAGGGAACCGATCTCTGCCAGAGGGGGATGATGCGGCTCCTCCTGTGCTGATGCATGACCTGACGGTGGATTTCCCTTTTCCTGAAGCGGGAAAGGGTTACCCCATCCTTCTGCAGAAAACCGGTAAGTCCGGCGAATTCTTCTATGAGGGAGGCGCATTTTTCACATTGGGATATATGCTTTTCCAGTTCCCCGTTCCAGGGCTCTTCCACTTCCCCGTCGTACCAGGCGGAGAGCAATTCCTTATCGGGGCACATGGATTTCCCCCTTCTTAAGCAGCTTGGAAAGCTGTTCCCGGGCTCTGAAAACCCGGACCTTTACATTGGATTCGGACAATTTTAACGATTCACCTATTTCCTTATAATTCATATTCTCGTATTCCTTGAGAATCAGAACAACCCTGTATTTAGCGGGCAGCCGGTTCAGGGCGTCCCTCACCGCATCGCGGCTCTCTTCCAGGAGGATTTTCTCCTCACCCTCATTTTCCAGTTCCGCCCGGGGCTGGCTGCCGAACTTCCAGTAGGCATTTCTTTCCCTTTCCTTCCTTTTATCATAATTGAGGGAAAGATTTTTCACTACCCTTATAAGCCAGTAACGGGCCTCCTCACCTTCGGCGACGGAACCGATTCTTTCATAGTACCGGAAAAACGCCTCCTGACAGACATCCTCCCCCGCCTCTTCCGAGCCGGTGATGCGGGTGGCGATTCGCAACAGGAGGGAGACATTCTCCTCATAGGTCCTGTCGAAGATGTTCTGTCGGCTCTTTTGCTCTTTCATTTATAGAAACAATCCGGATGGCCCGGGGTTACACTTTTTCCCAGGTTGTTCCCTGGGGCGTATCGATAATGCGGATTCCCCGGGCGAGTAACTCGTCCCGGATCTCGTCGGACCGGGAAAAGTTCTTCTCCCCCCGGGCCCGGTTCCTCTCCTCTATAAGAGCTTCTATGTCGCCGCCGATGGAGGGGGCTTCCTCCTCCTGTGCGGCGGATTCCTCCAGGCGGAGGCCGAGGATCCCGTCCATGCGGTAGATAAGGGCCAGCTTATCCGGGGAGGTGAGATCCCTATCCTTCAAAAGGCTCCAGATATCGGCCAGACAGCGGGGGGTATTCAAATCGTCCACCAGGTGTTCCTCAAAGGAGGCCAAGTACTCCCTTGCCTTACCGGCCAGCGCCGCCGCCGCCTGTCCCTCCCCGGCAAGGGCTTTCACCTTCCTGACCAGGGATTCCCGTGCCGAACGGGCCGCGTCCAAGGACTCCCAGGAGAAGACGAGCTGGGAGCGGTAGTGCCCCCCAAGAAGGAGGTAGCGGTAATCCAGGGCGTCATATCCTTCGTCTACCAGGGACTGTACGGTGAGGAAATTCCCCTTGCTTTTGGACATTTTGCCGGTTTTCATGAGGATGAACTCGTTGTGGATCCAGTAGTTCACCCATTTGCAGCCGTTGGCCGCTTCGCTCTGGGCGATCTCGTTGGTATGGTGTACCGGTATATGGTCGATTCCCCCGCAGTGGATATCGAAGTGCTTTCCCAGATAGCGGGAACTCATGGCGGAACATTCGATGTGCCAGCCCGGATAGCCCCTGCCCCAGGGGGAGTCCCAGACCATGGCCTGGTTTTCGAATTTGCTGTTGGTGAACCAGAGGACGAAATCGGAATAGTTCCTCTTGTTGTCGTCCACGCCCACACGGGCGCCTTCCCTAAGCTCCTGCCGGTCCAGAAGGGCCATCTTCCCATATTCGGGAAAGCGTGAGGTGTCGAAGTAGACGTTGCCCCCGGAGATATAAGTATACCCCTTCTCCTCCAGGGTCCGTATCATATCGATCATGTCGCCGATATGGTCCGTGGCGCGGCAGCTGACCGTGGGCCGGGAGATATTCAGCCTCTCCAGGTCCTTCCAGAAGGCCTCCTCGAAGAACCGGGCGATATCCCAGACGGACATGCCCTTCTCCCGGGCGGCTTTGATCATCTTGTCCTCCCCCTCGTCCCCGTCGTCGGTCAGATGCCCCACGTCGGTGATGTTCATGACGTGGCTCACATTATAGCCGAAGTAGGTGAAGGTCCTTTTAAGGATATCCTGGATGGTGTAGGGCCTCATATTGCCGATATGGGCGTAGTTGTAAACCGTAGGACCGCAGCAGTACATCCCCACCTCGCCATTCTGAAGCGGTTTGAAGATCTGAGACTCACGTCCGTCCGTATTGTACAGATGAATGTCCATGGTTTAACTCCTTTTTCGTTTACGTTAACAGTATGAATATCCAAAAAAGGTATAGAAAATACGGTAAAATAGCAAGGGAAAAAGACAGCTTTACGAAAGCTTTGCCGGGACATCACCCCGTATAATCAAAAAGAATGTACCGGAAAAGAGTCCCTTCCTCCCGATCGGAGGAGAATTCGACCTTACCCCCCAGCACGGTCTCGCCCAGAAGCTTCATGGAGTAGGTCCCCCATCCCCTTCCCGATTCCCCCTTTGTCGTGTAGCCTCTCTGGAAGATTCTGCGGGCCACATTCTCATCCATGGCCATCCTGTTCTGGACGTTAAAGCAGATGTGCCCCGAACCCTTTTCGGTCCAGAGCCTTACCTCATCACTCTCATCGGAGGATTCCAGGGCGTTGGTGACCATGTTCCCCAGGATGCGGAGAAGAAGAGCCAGGTCAGAACGGATGGGGTGGTCCGGATCATCGGAATGCAGAAGGAGGCGCCTGCCCCTGGTCAGGGGATGGCCGGAGTAAAGGTTTTCCAGATCCCCGAGAAGACGGCGGACGGTGAATTCCTGTCTGCTTATCCGGCAGGCGAAGGGGTCATCCTTCAGGAGGCAGCGCTGTATCTCCACCTCCTTGGCTAGCATCCGGGAGGACTGGGCCAGGAGACCGGACAGCTTCCCGTTTTCCGATGTGGCGGCGATAAGTTCGCTGGTGGAGATGAGGCCCTGGAGCATATTGCTAATGTCATGGAAAAAGATGCGCTCCAGTTCGCTGTGCCTCTCCTGCCGGGAAATATCCTGCAGGAAGAGAAGAACGTACCGGTTATCATTCAGGGACAGGGGATGGGCCCGGACCTGAAAAGCCAGATCCCGGGCGAGATCCTCCCCTTCCGTCCGTATGAAACAGTTTCTTTCCACGGTCTCGTTCAATCCCAGACAGGACACGATGGCCAGAGCCGCGCCGCAGGAAGGGCAATAGCGGCTCGTGCCGCATCCCCCGGGCCCCTCCTGGGCATGCAGACACTGGAGCGCTTCCCCCGGTCTCAGCCCTATTTCCGAAGAGATCTCGCCCTTTGAAAGAATGTGATCGAAGGCCCGGTTCACAGCCAGAATCTGCCTGTTCTCATTCAGAACGGCCAGAAAACCGCCCACTGACTTCATGAGCGTATCCATTATCGGATTGGTGAGGATGTGTTCCCTTTCTTCACTCAGATGTTCCGGTCCGGACCGTTCGGATGAGGCAAAGAAGGTATCCGCCATAGTTACATTACCCCGAATTCAGAAGTTTCCATAGGAATTATAATCCCCCGGCGGAGGAATTGCCATTTATTTATGAGAAAAGAGTCAGTACCGGTAGATGAGCCTCACATAGTAGTTGTCATCCGAGGGATTCCGTCTCAGCGGATTCTCCGGGGGATCCCCCAGGGTAATGTCGGCTCCCGTTTCAAAGGCCCAGTAATCGGTCAGACTAAAGGCGGCCCGGGGGGCGAGATAGACGTCGGGGGAGAAGAAGAATCCCATGTTCAGCTGGGTCTTGAGCGTCTCCCTTAAAAAGCTCTTCTCAAAGTGGCCCACGATGAAGGCTATCTGTTCCAGGGGCTGGGTATGGAAGGTCCGGAATTCTTCGGCCAGATCGTCCGCAGCGGTATCGCCCTTCCCGTCATAATCGTTGTAGTTGAAGAAATAGGAGTAGACGAGGCTCGTCTGACTCAGGATGTTCCAGGGCAGATTGGCCAGAATCTGGGTGTTGACGGTGAGATCCGAGTTCTGGGCTCCCAGATCCGATCCGTCCCAGTTTGACGTCAGGTTAAGGGCGAAGTCCTGGGAGAGGGTGGTTCCCCCCAGGCCCGTGGAATAGGCGACGCCGAAGGTCTGCTTCCGGTTGTATTCGGTGGTTATGGTGGTGGCCACGGAGGAGCTGATCTGGGTCAGGACAAAATCGGGGGTGTTCTCCACATAGTTGCCGTAGAAGAACTGCCAGTCCATCCTCTCCCCGTAACGGCTGTAACAGGCGAAGAGGGAGTGGAGCCTGTCCGTGATATAGGGATCGTCGGACCATTCGACCCGGTCCAGGGTTTCCGGGAGATACACCGAATCATACCGTTCCCGGTCCGGCCTGGTCACGGGGATATAGGCCAGCTCCAGCGTATCGCTGAAGGTGGGATAGAACTTCACCAGAAAAAGGGGATCAGCCCGGCGGGCCTCATACTTCTCATCCAGACTCAGGGCGGCCCGGTTGGCGCTATGGGCCGCGTTGAGGGGCCCGTAAACATCGGCGAAACCGTAGGTCAGAAGTTTCTGGCCCAGGTAGAAATCGAAATTTCCCGCGGGGAGAAAAAGATAGGCCTCGTCCAGGATATCCCAGGGAT
>QKAI01000273.1 GCA_003246505.1 Spirochaetaceae bacterium
AGCGGTAACCCAGAAGGATATACGGGAACTGCAGAACGCCAAGGCGGCCATCGCCGCGGGAATCCGTATCCTTTCCCTGACCTCCCGCATAGGCCTGGACAGGGTGGATAAGGTTTATCTGGCCGGCGGATTCGGCAGTTACATCAATATTCCCAACGCCATCAGGATCGGCCTGCTGCCCCGGGAGCTGGAGGGGCGGATCGAATCGGTGGGAAACGCGGCCGGGGCCGGTGCGGTGGAGAGCCTCTTCTCCCGGGACTCCCTGCAAGAGAAGAGGGTTATCCGGGACTTGATCGATTACGTAGAATTGTCATATAAAAAGGAATTCCTTAAGGAATATATAAACTCCATGAAGCTGTAACCGCCGATTTGGGAAGGGAGGGAAAAGTAACGCTTATGTCAAATCAATCGGACAGGGGGAAATCCCCCCACCGGAGCTCCTCCCTTTTCATTCTCGGGGGAGGGGAGCTGGCCATGGCCCTTTCCCGGCTCTCCGAGTTTCTGCGCCTTCCCTGTGGGGGGGGTGACATGGAAGGGGGATCCCTATCCCCCGACCGATTTCCCGGCCTCCGGGACCGGATCTGTGAAGCCAGTTATGAGAAGGTGCTGCTGGCGGGGGAGAAATCGGGCCAGATCGGCGAAGGGACTACTGTTGTTATCCTGTTGCCCCGCTGCGACGAATCGCTTCTGCGGACTGCCTTACGGACAGGGGCGGGCCGTCTCTGCCTGATCGGCGGCACCGCCGTGGATCTTACCGGGGTTTCCCGGGAGGATCTCAGGAGGATTGCCCTGGTGGACAGCCGGGACGGCAAGGGGGAGAGTCCGGAGCAGAAAGCTCTTTTCCTCCTGGCGGAGCTGACGGGGGGAGGGGAGAGACGCGACCCTCCCCTGGTGATCGTCCGGGGGGCGGGGGATCTGGCCACGGGGACCATGTGCAAGCTCAGACGCTGCGGTTTCCGCGTGGCCGCCCTGGAGCAGCCCCATCCCCGGGTTATCCGGCGCAGTATCTCCTTTGCCCAGGCCCTGTTCGACGGGACCTTCTCCGTGGAAGGAACCACCGCCGTAAGGGCGGAGTCAGAAGAGGAGATGCGTCAGGCCTGGCGGTCGGGTCAGATCCCCGTCATCCTGGATCCGGAAGGGGACTGGATCGGGAAATTGAAACCCGCCGCGGTAGTGGATGCGATCCTGGCAAAGAAGAATCTGGGAACAAGGATGGATATGGCCCCTGTCGTCATCGCCCTGGGGCCCGGATTCACCGCCGGCAGGGACGTCCACGCCGTGATAGAAACCAACCGGGGCCATAACCTGGGCAAAATCATCCTGGCCGGGGAGGCGGAACCCAATACCCATGTTCCGGGAAATATCGCCGGCTATACCTCGGAACGGGTCGTCCATGCCCCGGTTCGGGGCAGGGTCTCCATCCTCCGTGACATAGGGTCCATGGTCAGGAAGGGGGAACCCATCCTTGCGGTGGGGGACAGGGAGGTCCTGAGCCCCCTGGACGGGGTGGTCCGGGGCATGATCGCCCAGGGAACGGAGGTCACGCCGGGTTTCAAAATCGCCGACGTGGATCCCCGGGGCGACATCACCTACTGCCATATCATCTCCGATAAGGCCCGGGCTATCGCCGGCGGCGTTCTCGAGTCCATTCTGGTCCTTAACCCCGGCCTGCTCACCGGAAAGCCATGATTTACCTGGATAACGCCGCCACCTCCTGGCCCAAGGCTCCGGGCACGGCCAAGGCGGTCTACGATGCCATTGACCTCCCCCTGGGAAATTCGGGGAGAAGTTCCCACGGGGCGGGCATTCGCTCGGACCGGATCCTCTTCGGGCTGCGGGAAGGTCTGGCGGATTTTTTCTCTCTGGGGGACAGCTCCCGGATCGTCTTCACATCCGGGGCCACCGAATCGCTGAACACGGTCATTCTGGGGCTCCTCAAGCCGGGGGACCGGGTGCTCACCTCCTCCATGGAACACAACTCGGTCATGCGTCCCCTCCGGTACCTGGAAAGGGAGAAGTCCCTGGAAATTGTCACCTTCCCCTCGGACCCCGCCACGGGATACCCCGATTTGAAACAGTACATCCGCCTCCTGGATGAGAAAAAGACCGCCCTGGTCATCACCACCGCCGCCTCCAATGTGAACGGCATTATCTTTCCCGTGGAGGAGATGGCCCGCATCGCCACCACGAGAGGGGTCCCCCTCTGCGTGGACGCCGCCCAGGCCGCGGGGGAGACACCCCTGTCCCCGGAAAGCTGGGGGATCGATTTCCTCTGCTTCTCCGGCCACAAGGGATTTCTCGGGCCAGCCGGCACGGGGGGGCTTTACATCGCGGATCCGGACCGATTGCCCCCCCTGAAGAGGGGAGGAACGGGCAGCCGTTCCGACGAGGAATTTCAGCCCCTCGCCCTTCCCGATAAATTCGAAAGCGGAACCCAGAACATCCCCGGTCTGGCCGGCTGGCACCACAGCATGGCCTATCTCCTTTCAACCGGTCCGGGGGATCTTTCCGCGCTCCACACCCTTTTCCTGGAGAAACTCCGCAGCCTGGATACCCTGGAAATTGTGGGAAATCCCCCGGGTAACCCCTGCGCCTATACGCCGGTTGTCTCCCTCGTCCCCCGGAGTTGCCCCCTCTCCTCGCTCACGTCCCTCCTGAATGGGAACGACATAGCCGCCCGGGCGGGACTCCATTGCGCCCCCGGGGCCCATAAAACCCTGGGAACCCTTTCGCGGGGGGGCACCCTCCGCTTATCCCCCGGGCCCTTTACCACAGTCCGGGATATCGAAACTGTCTGCGAATTGTTGAAGGAGAAGTTATGAGTGATATCAAACTGACCCAATACTCCCGATTTTCCGGCTGCGGGGCGAAACTGGGGCCTGCGCTTCTGGACAGGGCCCTCTGCAACATGAGCCAGCCCTCCTGGCCCAATGTGATCTCCGATTTCCATGGCAGCGAGGATGCGGGGGTATACAAACTGAACGAGGAAATGGCCCTGGTCCAGACCATCGATTTCTTCCCCCCCATTTCCGACGATCCCTATCTCTTCGGCAAGATAGCCGCGGCCAACGCCCTTTCCGATGTCTACGCCATGGGGGGGAAGCCTGTCTCCGCGGTCAGCGTGGTCTGCTTTCCCGAGGAGGACCTGGAGATATCCCTGCTGCGGGAGATCATGCAGGGGGGGCTGGACATGCTCCGGGAGGCGGAAACGGCTCTCCTGGGGGGACACAGCGTCAGCGACAGGGAGCTGAAATTCGGCTTCTGCGTGAACGGCATCATCCACCCCTCCCGGGCGGTCCGGAACAATACCCCCCGTCCCGGGGATGTTCTCATTCTGACCAAGCCCCTGGGCACCGGGGCTGTCAATACGGCCCTGAAGGCCGATCTTGCTTCAAAGGAGGCTGTCCGGGCGGCGGAAGAGTCCATGACCACCCTGAACCGGAGGGCCGCGGAGCTGCTCTCCCTCTGCCGCGTCTCCGCCATGACCGACGTCACCGGGTTCGGCCTGATGGGACACGGGGCCGAGATGGTCCAGGGGGGGGAGGCGGATTTCCATATCCGGTCGGAGCTGCTGCCCCTGCTCCCGGAGGTGCGCGATTATATCGGAATGGGCCTCGTCCCGGAGGGGACCTTTAAAAACAGGGATTTCCGCCTGCCCTTTCTGGAGAACGCCTCCTCCCTGGATGCGGAGCTGCTGGACCTCGTCTTTGATCCCCAGACTTCCGGGGGCCTGCTGGCAGCCCTGCCGGAGGAGGAAGCCCTGACGGTGGTGGCGGCCCTGAGGGAATCGGGGCAGAACGCCGCCCTCATAGGAAGGGTGGAAAAGGGGAAAGGACGGATCTTTCTGGATGCATGAATTCCTCCTTACCTTCCAGACCACCCACCAGGCCCTTCTCGCGGAGAAGAGGATGAAATCCCACCGCCTGGTGAACCGTCTCATACCCACGCCCACGGAAATCTTTTCCGAATGCGGGTTCAGTCTGGAATTATCCCTGTCCCGGGAAGATCTGGACCCTGTTCTGGCGGGAGAGCTCTTTCCCTTCGCCGAATGCTATCTCATCACAACAGTAAACAAGGAGAAAACAGTCTATGAAAAAATTCACCCTTGATGCCAGGAATATGCCCTGTCCCCGCCCCCTTCTGATGACGAAGGAAGCCCTTGAAAAGGGAGGTTTCACCCATCTGGAAATCCGGCTCAACAACAGGGCCGCCCGGGAGAATGTCCTCCGGTATCTGGCAAAGACGGGATACGGGAACATTGACTGCCCCGAACAGGCGGACGGGCAGGGGGAATGGCTCCTCTCCCTGGAAGTGGGGGTGGGAGCCGTCCTTCCCGCGGGGGAGCCGGAGGGAGAACTGACCCTCCCCGTGAGCAACGGGGGAACCCTGCTTCTGGGGGTCGACAGGATCGGACGGGGGGACGATACCCTCGGAGCGCTCCTTATGAAGGGGTTCATATACACCCTCTCCCAGAGGGAGAGCGCCCCGGCCAACCTCATTCTCATGAACAGCGGCGTACGGCTGGCCTGTGAGGATTCGGAAAGCCTGAATGACCTGGCCGTTCTGGAAGGGAAGGGCTGCCGCCTGCTTGTCTGCGGAACCTGTCTGGATTATCTTAAGCTATCGGAAAAAAGACGCGCCGGAACGGTCTCCAACATGTACGAGATCACCTCCGTGCTCATGGAAAATCCCGACACCATTACCATGACCTAGGGCGGTCCACTCCGGTGTGCTTTCTTATCACGGGCCTGGCGTAATCGGAGAGATCGGTCAGGAAGAGACGAAAATCGATCCGGGGATCCCTCAGGAGGGTTTCGCAGAGAAGATCCGGATCCCCGGCGTACCGGTCCGCCTTATTCAGAACGACGATCTTCTCTGCTCCCGGGGGTGTGTTTTTGAAAAGGCCCTCCCGGTGGTTGATCAGAAGGCGCAGATGATCCGCTTCCAACTTCTGACCCCGGAGCAAACCGGTGTTTTCCGAGAAAAGGGGAAAACGGTGGATATTGTCCTCCGAAGCCGGGACACCCAGGCAGTCCAGACCTATCACGCCGCAGACAACCGTGGTGAGGGGTGGGATCGGCGGTTCATAGGGGGCGGGCATTTTTACGGATTTGCCCGCCGCCCCGTCCGCCTCTATGAGAAGGAGATGGGGTTGGAATTCCCGGTAGATACCATCTATGGCGTCCGCTGGAAATCCTTTCAGTTTCAAACGGCCCGGCGGCTCAGCCTCAAGGGCCGTTTCTGCTAAAAGGACGGGATAGTTCCCTAACCCCGACCGGAGGGATTCCCCGTTCCCAACCAGGATATCCCGGAAGGGGTGGCGGGAATTCCCCGGATCCCACATCCTGGTCGTGGTTGTGGCAATAACCCTTTGATCATGGTTTTCCTCTGCCAGGGCATAGAGAAGTGAAGTCTTTCCACCCGCGCCCACAATACTGCAGACATCTCCCCCCGCGAGGCCAAGGTATTTCGTAAGGAACATGGGACATTATATTTCTTTCTTTCCCCCATTCCAACCCCCTTCGCGGTGGAGGAGAACCCCAGGTCAAGATCGGGTATGTCCTTCTCCCACGTCCCCTTGGGACCGGAAAATCCGATGGCAATATTGACTCCCCTATGGATGGCATATATAGTTTATAACAGATAGTCCCTATTGGAGAAATTATGCTCATTCCCCTGCTTTCGGAATTGCTCAGGAATATCTCCCTCCTTATATCCCTCGTTCTATTGCAATACATGATTCTTTCTCCCGGGAGAAGGTCTCCGGCCCATAGCCGCCTGATCGGGATAGTTCAGGGATTATCCGTGGGGTTCATCGCCGTCGTTCTGATGAATAACAGCTTCGTTTTGAGACCGGGGCTGATCTTTGATTCGAGGACAATACTCCTGAGCGTTTCCGGGCTTTATTTCGGGGCTCTCCCCACTCTGCTGGGGTGTCTCATCGCCGGAATCTACCGCTTCTCCCTGGGGGGGCAGGGCATGGTCACGGGGATCCTGTCCATACTGGCATCGGGCGGGTTGGGCGTGCTCGCGGGAAAAACCCTGAAAAGGGAGGGGGAGTCCCGGTACTGGCTTAAGCTTCTGCTCTTCGGGTTCCTTGTCCAAGCCGCGGTTCTCCTCTTCTGTCTTTTTTTCTTACCCCAGACTCTGAACCGGCAGGTGGTAAGGGGAACCGCCCTTCCCTTTCTGCTCCTTTACCCTCCGATAACCGCCCTGGTCGGCCGGTTGATGACCTATCAGATCAATCATTTCGCCTATACCCTCAAGCTGGAGGAGAGCAATAATCTCCATCGGAGCCTGTTTTTCGACAGCCATTCCATAATGCTCATGGTCCATCCCGAATCGGGGGCCATACTCGATGCCAACAGGGCGGCCGCCGAATTCTACGGATGGTCCCCCTCTGAGTTGAAGCGGATGAATGTGACCGATCTTCGGCTGGAAGGCGATTCCCGGGTCCGGCAGGATCTTGAAGCGGTCAGAAAGGACAGGATGAACTATTTCCAGACGATTCACCGCAGGGCGGACGGGGAGCCGAGAACGGTGGAAGTCCATACCAACTTCATAGATGACAAAACCAATCCCTTCGTCCTGTCTATCATCCATGACATTACCGAGAGAATCAGAACGGAGAGGCAGCTGAAGAAGAGCGAATATCAGCTGAACCGGGCGGAGATCATGTCCAGCCTGGGCATATGGGAGCTGGATCTGAAGGGAAATGAATTCCATATCTCCCGGGGAGCCCTGGAAATTTACGGATTGGAGAAGTATACCAACGATATCAAGCTGGTGCAGAGCGTTCCCCTGCCGGAATACAGGGCCGTACTGGACAGGGCCTTGAGCGATCTGATAGGGGGGAAGGGGGAGTACAATCTCACCTTCCGCATCAGGCGTCTGACCGATAACAGGATAAGGATTATCCATTCCGTCGCCGAATATGACAGATCGGACGATACGGTTTTCGGAGTCATCCACGATATCACCGACATCGTCGCCGCCCAGGACAGAATCATCGAGGAGAAGGAACGTCTGGACGTGACCCTCCACAGCATAGGGGACGGGGTGATCACCACCGATGAGAAGGGACTTGTCCAGATTCTCAATCCCGTGGCGGAGGAGCTGACGGGCTGGCTAAGGGAGGAGGCGGTGGGGAAGCCCCTTCCCGAAGTCTTCCATATTGTGGATGAATATACGGGCCTGGCCTGTGAAAATCCCGCCGATCTGGTCCTGAAGTCGGGCAGGGTGGTGGAACTGGCTAATCATACGATGCTCCTTTCTAAGAACGGAAAGGAGCTGGCCATCGCCGACAGCGGAGCGCCCATAAAGGACAGGAGCGGCTCCATCATCGGCACTGTCCTCGTTTTCAGGGACACCACGGAGAAGCAGATGCTCCATAACAGGATGCAGAGGGCGGAACGGCTGGAGTCCCTGGGCGTTCTGGCCGGCGGCATAGCCCACGATTTCAATAACCTGTTAACGGGGATATTCGGTTACCTGGAACTGGCCCGGAATTTCACGAAGGAGGATTCCATCAGGGAGTATCTTGACGCGGCTTTCCAGGTCTACAACCGCACCATCGATCTGACGAAGCAGCTGCTCACTTTCTCCAAGGGCCACCATCCCCTCAGGAAGACGGGGGATCTGAAGCCCCTCATACAGGAGTCGGTGAGTTTCTCCCTGAGCGGGTCCTCCGTCACATGCCGGGTCGACCTGGACGGGAATCTTCACCACTGCCATTTCGACAGGAACCAGATCGGCCAGGTTCTGGATAATCTCCTGATCAATGCGAAGCAGGCCATGCCCGGGGGAGGCGTCATCCGGCTAACGGGGAGAAATCTGTCTCTGGAGGAGGATGCCGTTCATAATCTTCCCGGGGGGGATTATGTCTGCATCGCCATAGAAGACTCGGGCCAGGGGATACCGAAGGAAGTGCTGCCCCGCATTTTCGATCCCTTTTTTACGACAAAGGAATTGGGAAGCGGTCTGGGGCTTGCCACCTGTTACTCCATAATGGAAAAACACGACGGGGCCATCGATGTCCGCAGCGATTCGACGGGATCCACCTTTCGGGTTTTTC
>QKAI01000268.1 GCA_003246505.1 Spirochaetaceae bacterium
AACTCCCTGGACCCGGATCTCTCCTTCGACGGGGAAGGAAAGGCGATGGCCGTTTGGAAGCAGTACACGGGAACCCCTACCTACCATGTCTGGTCCAGCCGGTTCGACGGTGAGAACTGGGAGTCCCCCCACGCCGTGGACGTGGGATCCTACAGCGCCGAATATCCCCGGGTCTTTTCCAACGGGGAGGGGAAATTCCTGGCTGTTTGGGAGCAGTCCAACGGCAGTACCTGGGATATCTGGGCCCGGTACTATGACGGTTCCCAATGGGGCCTGGGGGAGCGGGTGAATGCCCCGGGATACAATGCCTACGGTGCCCAGGCCGCGTTCTACTCCGCCGGGAAGGCCATGATCGTCTGGTATGAATTCCAGGGCAGTGCCTACCATATCATGTCAAACCGCTTTGACGAAGAGGGGAAGGGCACAGAAGAAAGAATAGACACGGATTCCCAGGATGGCTTCTCTCCGATGATCTCTTCACCGGGCAAGGGAACGGCCATGGCCGTCTGGAGCCAGGGGGACGGATCCACCGATGACATCTGGGCAGCAGCCTTCGACGGGGCAAACTGGACCTTGCCGGAAGTCATCGATACCCTGGATAGGGACGGAGATTCCCCCCGCATCTCCTGCAACGGGGGAGGACGGGCTTTCGCCATCTGGAATCAGTCGGGAACCGTCTATTCGGACCTCTGGGTCTGTCAATTCAAGTAGTATCAAAGTTTTTCGGAAAAGGAGGATGGAGTGGATAAACGTATATTGACCTTTGGATGGTTGGGAATCCTGCTTCTGCTGGCCGGCTGTGATTCGGGCAGCGGTTCCGGGAACGCATCGGGGCCGAAGAGCTGGGGGACTCCGGAGAGAATCGACTGGGAGGATCTGGGCACCGCCCAGACGGCTCAGGTCGCCATAGACGGCAACGGGAAAGCTCTGGCCGTCTGGGTCCAAGCGGATTTGACCAGAACCCGGGCCTGGGCCAATACTTATGACGGCTCGGGCTGGGGGATGGCGGAGTGCCTGGAACCGGATGAGATCAGCCTAGCCTACTGGCCCCAGATAGCCTTCGACTCGGCCGGCCATGCACTGGCGGTCTGGTATCAATCGGACGGAACCCGTTTCAATATCTGGGCGGATTATTATGACGGATCCTCCTGGGGGACGGCGGAAAAAATCGAATCCAATGACCAGGGATCCGCCTATCATCCCCAGGTCGCTTTTGACGGGGATGGGAACGGCATCGTTGTCTGGTATCATTCTGACGGCACCCGTTACAGCGTCTGGGCCAACTATTTTAACGGGAAGCGATGGACCGGGGCGACGACTATCGAATCGGATAACCTGGGGGATGCCACCGCTCCCGATCCCCAGATCGCCTTTGACGGGGAAGGTAACGCCATTGCCGTCTGGTCACTTCATGACGGATCCGTGGAAAATATCTGGGCTAATTACTTTAACGGTACCAGCTGGGGTGCGGCGGAGAAGATCGAGTCCGATGACACGGGTAGTGCCTACGATCCCCAGATCGCCTTCGATGGGGAAGGGCACGGCCTGGCCATCTGGTACCAGAGTGACGGCACCCGTTATAACATATGGTCGAACAGCCACGACGGAACCTCTTGGGGTACCCCGGAACTGATAGAGACGGAGAATGGGGGACCCGCCATTCTGCCCCAGATCGCCTCCGACGGCAAGGGACATGCTATGGCGGTCTGGTCCCAATCGGACGGCATCAGGACAAGCATCTGGGCCAATTCCTATGACCGGACAGGCTGGGGAACCGCCGTTCTTATTGAGACGGAGGATCTGGGGGATGCGGTTTCTCCCCAGATCTGCCTTGACGGGGAGGGCCATGCCCTGGCTGTCTGGGCACAGAGTTCAGGATCGGGCAATCGTATCTGGGCAAACTATTACGACAGCACCGGCTGGGGAACGGCGGAATTGCTCGAAACGGAGGACTCCCATCCGGCCTATTCACCCCAGGTCTCCTTTGACTGCCGGGGCAGGGCCCTGGCCGTCTGGAGTCAGAGGACCACCGGCGCCTATGACGATATCTGGGCAGCCCGCTTCGAGTAGGGGGGGGGTAGAGTTCTCTTCCATCCCTTTTCTCCCCTTGTAAAAATGAAACGCCGGTTCTATACTAACCGGATGGAAGAGAAACGATGGCAGAGGGTTAAAAGGTTCATCCCCTATTACGGGCCCTACCGGGCCCTTTTTTTTACGGATCTGACCTGCGCGGTCTTCATTGCGGGTATTGAGCTCTCCTACCCCATGCTGACCCGGCACATCCTGCAGACGGTCATTCCCGAAGGGACCGGGGGGCGGCTCGTCTTCATGCTGGCCCTGATGCTGGGGCTCTATGTGATCATGGCCGGGCTCAACTGGTTCGTCACCTACTGGGGGCATATCATAGGCGTGCGCATGGAAGCGGATATGCGCCGGGACCTCTTCGCCCACATGCAGCTGCTCCCCTTCTCCTTCTACGATAACAACCGCACGGGAATTCTCATGTCCCGGGTGGTGAACGACCTGAACGACATTTCCGAAGTGGCCCATCACGGGCCGGAGGATATTTTCCTCTCCTTTCTGATGATGAGCGGCTCCTTCGTTCTGCTCCTGGGTATAGAATGGCACCTGGCAATCCTTATCTTCGGGGTGATGGTACCCTTCATCCTCTGGTTCAGCGTCACGAGGAGGGCCGCCCTGGCCCGGACCTTCCGTAAGCTCCGGGAGCGCATCGGGGAGATCAACGCCCTGCTGGAGAACAGCATCTCCGGCATCCGGGTGGCCCGTGCCTTTACCAACGAATGGTACGAGAAGAAGAAGTTCGACGGGAGCAACGGGGATTTCCGCAACGCCAAGACCGACGCGTACCGGGCCATGGCGGACTATCACACGGCCATCGGCTTCTTTCTGAGCCTCCTGAACGTGGCCGCCCTGGCGGCGGGGGCCTGGTTCATCCGCCTGAATCTCATGGATATCGCCGACCTTCTGGCCTTCATGCTCTACATCAACCTGGTCGCCCAGCCCATCCGCATGTTCACCAACTTCACCCAGCAGTTCGAACAGGCCATGGCTGGCTTCAACCGCTTCTGCGAAATTATGGATGAGGATCCGGATATCCGGAACGCCCCGGACGCCCTGGTGCTGAACGGGGTGCGGGGGGAGATATGCCTGAAGGACGTCACCTTCGGGTACGACGGGGAATCCACCGTGCTCCGGGGTGTCAGCCTGAAAATCGAGCCGGGGCAGACCGTCGCCCTGGTCGGACCCACGGGGGCGGGCAAGACCACCCTGTGCCATCTGATCCCCCGTTTCTACGAGCCCCGGGAGGGGACGATAACCCTGGACGGGCATCCCGTGGAGTCCCTGACCCTGGAGAGCCTGAGGCGCAACGTGGGCCTGGTGCAGCAGGATGTTTTTCTCTTCACCGGGACCATAAGGGACAATATCTCCTACGGCAGGCCCGACGCTTCGGACGATGAGATCCGCACAGCGGCGATACGGGCGGAGATACACGACTTTATCGACTCTCTGCCCGAGGGTTACGACTCCTGGATAGGGGAGAAGGGCATCCTCCTCTCGGGTGGGCAGAAGCAGCGCCTGGCCATAGCCCGGGCTTTCCTCAAGAATCCCCCCATCCTTCTGCTGGACGAGGCCACAAGCGCCCTGGACAACCATACGGAATCCCGCATCCAGAAAGCCCTGGACGAGCTGAGCCGGGGACGGACCTCCCTGGTCATAGCTCACCGTCTTTCCACGGTGCGCCATGCGGACAAGATCCTTGTGCTTACCGGCGAGGGGATCGTCGAGGAGGGCACCCACGGGGAACTTTACGAACGGGACGGACTCTACAGGAAGCTGTACGACTCCCAGTTCTCAGGCCACGCCGCCGAGGAGTTCAGCGCCAGCTGAATCAGGCCGACTGGAATACGGCCCGGTTCCGTCCCTCCCTTTTGGCCCTGTAGAGACCCTTGTCCGCCATGCCGATGAGAGCCTCCATGGCGGCGGGTGAATCGGGGGATCCCAAGGCCAGTCCGCAACTCACTGTCAGACGGTCGGAAACCCGGGAGGCTTCGTGGGGTATGGCCAGATCGGCCACAATCTCCAGAATCCTGTCGGCTATTTTCATCAGCTTCTCCCTGTCCGTGCGGGAGAGGAGGAGGATGAATTCCTCCCCCCCGTACCGGGCCGTGAGGTCCGCCTGTTCCCTGACTACGGAATGGAGGGCCCCGGCCACTTTCTTGAGGCACTCGTCCCCCGCCTGATGGCCGTAGGTATCGTTGTAATCCTTGAAGAAATCGATATCCACAAGAATGACCCCCCTCTCCGACCCGGAGTCGTTCCGCAGAAGGTTTATAATATAGGTATCCATCGCCCTTCTGTTGGCGATGCCCGTAAGACCGTCCATTCCGGACAGCGTCTGGAGCTCCGTGTTCTCCTCATTCAGGGAGAGATTCTTCTGCTTCTCACGGTGGATCAGAAGGAAGTTCTTTCTTGTTTCCTTTTCCAGGGAGTAGTTGGCCACCAAGGATATCATAATGGAGGAGAGCATGAATACCACGTTGAATGTCTGAATGGCGGGGGAATTCCCCGTGTAGAAGGGGATGCAGGCGATATAGAGGACAAAGATCAGGGAAGAGACCGCGACGGCATGGTGAAAGCGCAGCTTGACGATCAAATTGGCGAAAATGATGGCAAGGCTGACTCCGGGATGATAGATGACGGAAAGTTCGCTCCCGCTGTAGGAAATGAGAAAGACAAGAGAGAGGGCGATAAGGAAAACCGCCACCGATTCCAGAGACTCCCGGATTGACGGAGGGGGAGAAAATTTCTGGATTAACATGGCGGCAATGATCAGGGGTGTAAAGATTCCCACCCTTATGAAAATGGCAAGCTGGAAAATATCCGGGATCATGTAGCGGTCGGAGATGAGAAAGAAGAGATAGATCAGAAGGGCGGCGTATCCCCGGACATAGAGTTCCCGGGATCTTTCCGCCGATGTTTCCTTCTCGAAAAGCTCTTCCTGTTCCGGGGGGAACCGGAGCCTGAAGCTTTTCTCATCCCCTGTAATCTTTCGCCCGATTCTTCCCATACTTCAATTATGAGCATAGGTTATAAAAAATCAAGGAAGTTTTTTTGTAGATGCGGATATACAGGGAGATATTCATTTGGTAGAGTATTCTCTATGATTGTATCCAGGTTGCAACCCTATTTACTGGCCTGTTTCTTTACTCTATTCATGATAGGGCTTTATCAGATCCCGGCAGGAGGAAGCCTTACAACGCCGGTGAGGGAGGGGCATTATGTCTGGAACGTTCCCTCCTCCGGCTGGGTTTCCCTGGACGGGGAGTGGCTCTTTTGCAGAAACTCCTTCTCCCCAGACCGGAGGGAGGAGGAGCTGATAAACGTTCCCGATTCCTGGGACTACCATTTCGGATATGGCACGTACCGGATAAGCATCACCGGACTGGACCCGAAGAGATCCTACAGTTTCCTTCTTCCCTATGAAGCGACGGCATACGATTTCTATGTGGACGGAGTCCTCCTCTATTCCAACGGAGTGCCGGGAGTGGACAGGGCGTCCACCACCCCCGCCTATGCTCCGGGTCAGATAATTATTCCCCCGGGGAAAGATGAAATGGAAGTGGCCTTCCGAATTGCCAATTTCCACCACAGGAGAGGGGGACTTTTCCAGAGAATTCTCCTAGGGTCTCCGGAAGTCCTGAAGGAATGGGAAATCAAGGGCATTCTCTCCGACGGGGCCCTGCTCGTAACCTATCTGACCATGTGTTTCAGCCTGACAGTTCTCTTCCTCATCCGGAGGGAGCACAGCATCGCTTTACTGGCTCTGTTTTTTCTATTCTCGGGGATCAACAATATTCTGGGAACGCCTAACGTGCTTCTCTTCCGTCTGTTCCCCCGTTTCCCCTGGTTCCTTTATCAAAAATTATGCTATTACGTGAGCTATCTGATGGCCCTTTCCCTGCTCCTTTTCGCCCATACATTGTACGGAGTCATATCTAAACAGGCGCTGTTGACACTCTCCGTTATTTACGGGGTTATTCTGCTCTTCGTTACTGTGACGCCTCCCCAGGTCTTCACCCTGTACAATTCCGCCTTTCAGCTCTACACCGTTTTCGTAACGGGGCTGATTCTCGCCATTTTCTTTCGTGCCGTCCGGCTCAGACTACCCGGCGCCGGGGCTATCCTGATTGGGCATCTCATACTGGTTTTCGTGATGTTCAGCAGCATCCTCTTCTCAAACAACCGTATCTCCGGGGGAACCTATCTCCCCCTTTCCTTTTTGGAATACTACCGGGTGGGGATGACGGGCGCCTTCTCCCTGACGTTGAACACCCTCTCCTATCTGCTTATCCTGCTCGTGATTAATCTTCTGGGCATGGTCTTCTTCGTCAGAACGCCGGCCCTACGGGTTCAGTTCGATCCCCGGAATATAGAGGAGGAGGCGATCGAGGACTGGAGCAAACCCTTTTCCCTTTCACCCCGAGAGCAGGAGATAGTCCTCTGGCTCCTGCGCGGCAAATCGAACAAGGAAATTTGCGACGGACTTTTCATCTCTCTGAGCACGGTCAAAACCCATGTCAGCAGGATATTCAAAAAGACCGGAGTCGCCTCGCGATCAGAGCTTTTTTTTCATTACCAGAGAAATCTTAAGCCATAATCATACCGATGACCGACTTTTTTTTCCGGTGTAATGCTCTACTATTTATCCTGATTATCGAATAAACAGGTAAAAGGAGTATCCCCATGAAAAGAAATAACTGGAAAATCGGGCCAACCGCCCGGATGATTATGATTGGTGCGACGATTATTTTATCAGGAAGCTGCGATATCTTTACCCCGTCCCAAAACAGTTCCCCCGAGAGTATCCCTTCTTATCTGGGGAAGGGATATGATGCTTTCGATCCCTATGCGGATTCCACATGTGTAACCGATTCTATTCTTGATGTTTCTGCCATGAAGAAGGCGGGACTCCTGGAGATGTCTAGGGAAGAAAATTCCACGACCTATGGGATGAGCGGCGAGAGCGTATCCGAATATCTGTCCTCCTACCAAGTCAGTGTGGGAGTATCCTCCGACTACAAAGTCTTCTCTGGCACTCTCCGGTCAAAATTCGGCTCAGCATCCTATTCCTCCCTGACATCGGGATACGCCACCTATACCAGTACCATCAGGAAGTATAAGGAAAAAGTTCTGAATCAGTATAATGACGCCGCTTCTCTCCGTCCTTATGTTAAGGATGAGGTCCTAACGGCTCTCGACGAATGTGAATCCGTCGATGATGCGCTTAACCTGTTTACGGCATACGGCACCCATGTCATACTATGGGACTATCTTGGCGCTAGGGTGGATTATCATGCGACAACCACATCCTCCGACACCTCATTCATCGGCAATTTCGCCACCCGCGTCTCCACCGCATTTAAAGGGCTCTCCACCGATGTCTCTTACAGTAGCGGAACGGCGTACAGCGATTTCATCAGCGAAGCTTCGACGGAACTGCAGATCTACGGGGGGCCTTCCCAGTATGCCAACTCAATTCTGACGGGGGACTATTCCACCTGGGAAGACGGTATAGGTGATTCTTCCACATGGACTCTATGCGACTTTGGTCAGGACGATTCAGTGGACAGCCTTATGCCTATCTGGGATCTCTGCTCCGGAGACGATGACGGAGTGGATGAGGTCGCCCTTCTGGAAGACGCCTTTGATGTCTGGGCGGATGATAAAGAAGTGGATGTGACCGTGATTAACCCGTCCTCCTATACTGTCAAGTTTTCCCTCGACTACGTATACTGCTACATTGGCGATGAGGGTGATCACCAGGCGGAATTCCAGGGAAAGCTTTCCATAGATGGTTCCACACTTTGGAGGATCTTAGACGATAACAAAAGCTATTTCAGTGCTTGGGATTGCAGCGAAGACGATTGGGTGAAGACAGATACCAGTGGCTACGTGGATTCATCGGATCGCTATAGCAGTGTAACGAGGACTTTTGCCGATATGGAAGATGAAATCATTCTCAAGGTAAATAGTCTGACAGAGATTGATTCCGTGAACAATGACGAATTCTCAACATCCTCAAAGACCTATCAGGTAGATGATATCATTGGTTGGGACGGCAAGCATATGGTCATCACCTCGAGCGACGGGGACAACCGCGTTAAATTCTATATTCTCATGGATGTAACGAAAAATTACGACTAAATCTGTTTATCAGTCCCGGAGCCCGTGTGAGAAGCCCCGGGATGATTGTGTTCCAACGGTGGGCCTGGGGCAGGTCCCTGCCTCTATCCATAGATTTATTTGATGGCCCCTTCCACCATGCCCTTTATGATGTAGCGCTGGGCGAAGAGGTAGAGGACGATGACAGGCAGAATCGCCAGCAGGGTGGAGGTCAGGATCAGGTCCCACTGCTTGAGATAGGCCCCGGCGAAGGCGGTGACGGCGATGGGTATGGTCTGGACGGCTCCGTTTGAGCCCAGCACCAGCAGGGGCAGCAGGTAGTCGTTCCAAATCCAGATGCCGTTGAGAATCAGCACGGTCACGATGATGGGTTTGAGCAGGGGGAAGACGATCTGGAAAAAGGTCCTCTGGTAGGAGCATCCGTCAATGGTGGCCGCCTCTTCCAGCTCGTAGGGTATGTTCTTGATGAATCCGTGGAAAATGAAAATGGAGAGGGAGGACCCGAATCCCAGGTAGGCGAAGACGATCCCCGGGATGGTTCCCAGGAGCTTGAAGCTCAGGAACTGCCCCAGCACCCTCATCCATTTGACCAGGGGGTACATGAGCACCTGGAAGGGGATGACCATGGCGGCGACGAAAACCATGAAGATCCACACGGACCAGTTCCTATGGTTTCTCACGAGGACCCAGGCCGCCATGGAGGAGAACACCACGATGATGAGCAGGGAGAAGAAGGTGATGAGGAAGCTGTCCGCAAAGGCCCCGATGTAGTCCACCGTCCTGTTGCTGAAGATCAGGGAGACATTCGTCAGGAGCTGGCCCCAGCTGGCGGGCATGGCGACGGCGTCGAAGATGATCTCCCTTGATGTTTTGGCCGAGTTCAGCACCACCATGGCAAAGGGGATCATGAAGAGTATGAACAGGATGATCGTGACGATCTCCAGGGTTATTCTGCCCCAACGGCGGGAGCGGCCCCCCACGCCCAGCTGTTTGGATTTGGTTTTTATTTCCCTATTTTCGGCGATAGTGCTCATTACATTTCCACCTCTTTCTTTTTGTTCATGGCCACCTGGATCAGGGCCACCACGACCAGGGCCACGAAGAGAACGACCGCCTTGGCCTGGGCCTCGGCCATTTTGTTGGCCGTCGCCGTGTCGAAGATATTCATTGCCAGCAGCTGGCTCGCCTTGACGGGCACACCCATAAACCGGGTGGCCGGTCCGCCGTTGGTCAGGGTCAGGTTCATATCGAACTGCTTAAACGAAGTTGTCAGTGTTAAGAAGAGGGAGATGGTGAAGGCGTTTGCCATCATGGGGATGAGTATGTGGAATACCCTGGCGACGTACCGCGCCCCGTCCACCTCGGCCGCCTCCATCAGGGAAGCGGGGATGCTCTGGATCGATGCCACGTAGATGAGCATCAGGTATCCGGAATACTGCCAGGTATTGACCGCCGACATGGCCCATATGACCGTTTCCGGGCGGCTCAGAAAGGACGCCTGCAGGAATCCCAGGGAAAGGGTTTTCCCCAGGGATATGAAAATATTGTTGAAGAGGAACTGCCAGATATATCCCAGCACGATTCCCCCGATCAGATAGGGGACGAAAAAGCCGGCCCTGTAGAAATTGCGAAGCTTCAGATTGCTGGTGACGATGAGGGAGAGGGAGAAGCTAACCACATTCACGAGAACCACGTTGATGGCGGTGAAGGCGATGGTGATGACGAAGGAGTGCACGAAGTCCGGGGTGGTGAAGAGTTTGGCATAGTGCTTGAACCCGACGAAATGGATATTGGGGCTCACCCCGTTCCAGTCGGTCATGGAGTAGTAAAGCCCGAAGAAAAAGGGCACCACGATGATCATGACGAAGGCGAAGACCGTGGGGAAAAGGAAAAGGATATTGACGAAACGTTTATTGTTCATCCTGGTAACTCCTGATATATCTTTCTCTTCCGCTAAAACGTGCGGCCCCGGTGGGGCCTCACGTTTATATCAGAAAATTACATGTTGGGAAGACCGGCGATAGCGTCCTTCATGTCGGCGACAAACTGATCGATGTTATCGGGGTTCTGGGCGAAAAGGTCATAGATGGGGCCGAAGACATTCTGTCCGGCGCCGTCGGGAAGCATCCCGAAGAAAACGCCGTAGTTTCCGCCGCGGGCGTTGGCTGCCATGAGGGCCTGGCTGAGCTGTCCGGAGGGTTTGAGGGTTACGGACTTGAAGGCGGGGATCATGCCGGCCTTGTTCACGATGTAATCCTGTCCTTCGGGGGTGGTGGCCATGGCGGCGAGGAAGGCCTTGGCCTGCTCGGCCCTGGGGCTCATGCCGTTAACCACATACCAGCTGGGAGCGAAGAGGTAGAGGCCCTTCTGGGGGGTGTTGGTAAAGGCGTGGGGGGCATATCCCATCTTAAAGGCCACGCCGAGCTGCTTCATGTTGGGATCAACCCAGTTCCCCTGGTGCAGGAACGCGGTCCGGCCCTGGGCGAAGGAACCGACCTGATCGTCGTAGCTGCCGTTCAGGAGGATGTTCTGGTCCGCATATTTGAAGAGAAGCTGAACGTACTTGGCGTATTCCCGGAAGCGGGGCTCGTCCATCTTGCCCTTAAGAGCGTCTTCGATCACATGGGTGTCGGTGAAAGCGAGACCGCCGCCCCAGTAAGCGGCCAGGTTGTGCTGGGCGGCTACCCACCACATGCCTCCGGCCACGGAAGCGGCCATGGCCACGGGCGCGTCGATTCCCAGTTCCGCCTTTTTGGCATCCAGGGTCTTGAAGGCCTTTTCGTAGGCGTCCCGGGTCGTCAGGGAAGCGGGATCGATACCGGCTTTCGCCAGGATGTCCGCATTGTAGGCGAGACCGTATCCTTCGATGGCAACGGGGAAACCGTAGGCTTTTCCGTCAACCATGAATGCCAGGTCCGTATCTTTCAGCCAGGATTCGCCCTCGAGGCTGGCAATGTAGTCTTTCCATACATTGTAACCGCCCAGACCTTCGATCTGGAAGATATCGGGCATATCATCGGCCTGGGCCTTGGCCTTCAGGGCGCCGCCGAAGTCGGCCCCGCCTCCGAGGGTTTCCACCTTGACCGTCACGCCGGGTGTGGCTGCGGAATACTGGGCGGCATATGCGTCCAGGGCATCCTTGATTTCTACTTTCAGCTGGAACATGGTGACAGTGACATCGCCGCCCGCCGCTGCCGCGGCATCCTTTTTACCATTGGCTGTAACCGTTACGGTCATCAATACCATCAGCAAAAACAACATGATTTTTTTCATTTCTTACTCCTTCGGCCAAATCGGCCATATATCTCATCGGCTTTCATGCCGAATCAATCCCTTATGTGGTGGACCTCTCTATCAGTTCCACTTGCAGCTTCACCTTCTGGATGGCTTTATTATTGCTCCTGATCTGGCTCACCAGCAGCTCCGCCGCGATTCTTCCCGAATCGTTCAGATGCTGGGAGATGGTGGAGAGTTCCATCCAGCTTGCCCCTTCTATGTCGTCGAATCCCAGAACGGCCATGTCCTGGGGAATCCTTATGCCCCTCTCCCGGGCCGCCTTGATGAGGCCGATGGCATGGATATCGGACATGGCGAATACAGCCCGGGGGCGGTTCCCCCTGTCCAGGAATTCCCCCAGAACAAGCCGGGAATCCTCCACTGTGGTATAGGCCTGGATGAGCATCTCCTTCTGAATCGTCCTGCCGTTGCTTTCCAGACAGTCCCGGAATCCGCTCAGACGCAGTTCGGAGGGGTGAAGATTGTAGGGGTAGGGGATGGGCTTGTCCCCGATATAGGCGCAGGGAAAGTAGTCCTTCTCCAGGAAGCACCGGGCCGCCAGCTCCCCACCGCGGTAATCGTCCGCCAGAACCCGGGAGTAGTTGTCGTCATCCGATTCCACGAGGACCACCTGGAGTCCGGAGGATTTGAGGGTGCGGTGCTGCTCCGGGGAGAGCTTCACCGACATGAGGATGAGTCCGTCAATCCTCTTGGTAAAGGGCACCGAGGTCAGATATTCGTTAAGCTGCTCCGGCCCCTCGATGGTATAGATGACCATCTCATAGTTGTGTTCCTTAAAGACGGGGGTCATCCCCTCCAGACGCTCAATAAAGGAGGGGGCGGGGAAGAAGGGGGTCAGGACTCCCACCCGGCCCACGGTCCTGTTGGTGCGGGTTCCCGTATTGCCGTGGGGCACATAGTCCAGCACCTCGATGGCATGGGCGATTCTCTGCCCCGTCTTGGCGCTGATATTGCTGGAGTTGTTCAGGAAACGGGACACCGTGGTTATGCTGACGCCGGCCTTTTCGGCAACATCATATATGGTGGGCTGTCCCTTTCTGTCGTTTCCCATAGGCTCCTCGCGTGAAAATACTTTCATGAAAGTACTTTCATGAAACATATTACCCTCACTTTCACCATCTGTCAACTTTTTTCTGAAAGAACTTTCATAAGATCGGGGGTTGTCCGTTTTGTATTAATGTTTTATTATCATACAATGGGGTGGGTGACAGGGTGGCGAAAATCAGACAGAAGACAGTAGTCGAGCAGGTTATGGAGCAGATCAAGGGATTGATCGCTTCGGGCAAATACAAGCCGGGGGATAAACTGCCCACGGAACATGAACTGGCGGAAAAGTTCGGGATCGGCCGCTCTTCCATCCGGGAGGCTATAAAAATTTTCAATTACCTGGGCGTCCTCAAATCCAAGGCCGCCAAGGGAACCTTTCTTTCCGACCGGGCGAATATTTCCGCGGAAGCCCTCTCCTGGTCCATTCTCCTGGGAAAGGATGAACAGCAGGAGCTGATCGAAACCCGGGGGGCCATAGAGCTCTGGAGCATCATCACCCTTACCGGACTCTTTCAGAACAATCCGGTCAAGTGCACCCCCATACTGGATGAGCTGCAGGTACAGGTCGACCTGATGAAGCAGGGCATCGCCGACGGGGAGCTCGAGAAGCTGGTGGAAGCGGATTACGCCTTCCACAACATCATCGTGAAGAGCACGGAGAACAGCCTTTTCTACTCCATATACAAAACGCTCAAGTCGTTCATGTACGAAGAGATCATACAGTCCCAGAACGATTATACCGATCCTGGGATGATCGTTTCCGAGCACCAGAGCATCATCAATACGATCCGGTCGGGGGATATCAACCAGTCCGTGAAGACATTCAGCTCCCACATAGAGAATATCGAGAACCGCCTGAAGATCCGGGCCTAGGAGGGGGGATGATTCTGGTCAGCGCCTGCCTGGCGGGAATCGCCTGCCGCTACAACGGGTCAGGGGCGGTCGATGAACTTGTCCTCGCCCTGGTGCGGGAGGGGAAGGCCCTGCCCCTGTGCCCGGAAATTCTGGGGGGACTCCCCGTTCCCCGTACCCCCTGCGAGATCGTCCGTCGAGGGGGCGACTCCCTTGCCATTGCCGAGGAAAACGGCACGGACCGTACGGGCGCCTTTCTAGAGGGGGCGAGGAAGACCGCGGAGATCTGCCGCATCGCCGGAATAGGGGAGGCGATTCTCAAGTCGGGAAGCCCCTCATGCGGTTCGGATTGGGTCTATGACGGAACATTCTCGGGAAAGCACGTCCCCGGCCGGGGCGTGACGTCGGATCTTCTTCTTAAGGAGGGGATCCGGGTTTACTCGGAAAAAGGATGGAGGGAGAAGAAGTAACACTTCCCCTCCCTCCGATATGAAAAACTACCCTGCTGCTATGAGGGAGATTAGAACCTGAGCCGCCGGTCAGATGCCCGTATGCTTCTTAATATAGGCCCGGGCGTTTTTCGCGTAGACGAAGGGATTGGCCTTGGCCGGATCCTGCTCCGCTTCCACCACCATCCAGCCTTCGTAATTATTCTCATCCAGAATGGCGAAAAGGGAGGGGAAGTCCACACTGCCGTCTCCGGGGACGGTGAAGACGCCCGCCCTGACCGCATCCAGGAAGGAGGAGTCCTTCGCCTTTACCTCGGCGAAGACATCCTTTCTCATATCCTTGAGATGCACATGGCCGACGCGGGAAATATACTTTTTGAGAGCCGCCACGGGATCCTCTTCGGAGAAGGAGAAATGGCCCGAATCGAACAGGAGGTAGACCTTGTCCGGATCGGTGTCGTTAAGGAAGCGGTCCACCTCTTCCATGGTCTGGATGCCCGTGCCCATGTGGTGGTGGAAGGCGAGCTTCATCCCCTCACTTTTTGCTATGGCTCCCAGTTTGTTCAGCCCGTCGCAGACCGCTTTGAATTCATCCTTCGTAAATACGGCCTTACCGGAAAATACGGATTTCTTCAGGTCCCCCTGGCAGGAGCGGGTCTGCTCGGAGGGGCCGATGACGTCGGCGCCCATGGCCTTGAGGAACATGAGCTGTTCCCTGAAATCCTTCTCCACTTCCCCGTAGGGCTTGCTGGCCAGGAAGGAGCTGTACCACTGGTTGCAGATCTGAATGCCCCGGACCTCCAGCATCGGCTTCAGCACCGCCGGATCCTTGGGGTATTTGCTTCCCACCTCCGAACCGGTGTAGCCGGCCAGAGCCATCTCGCTGACGCACTGCTGGAAGGAGTTCTCCTTCCCCAGGTCGGGCATGTCGTCGTTGGTCCATCCTATGGGAGCCATCGCCAGTTTGACCTTATTCTTATCCATAATTATCCTCTTTCAGCCCCAGGTTATACCGGGGATATTTTCGTTGTGAACCGGACTCGGGAGAATCAGTACTGCCGGGCCCTCTTGAGCTCTTCCTTCTGCTCCGCCGTCTTCTGGACAATGGTTTCGCTCTTCGCCACTTCCGCCTGACCGCAGCGCCAGAACCCCTTGTACCCGTCGGTCATGGTCTTGGGGAGAACCTTCACGTCTATGACCGTGGAGACGGTCTGCCTGGCCGCATCGGCCAGGGCCGCGCGGAGCTCCTCTTCGGTCTTGGCGGTGTAGGTCTTGCAGCCGTAGCCCTCGCCGATCTTGGCGAAGTCCACGTAGATCAGGTCCCCGTCCAGTTTGCCCGTTTTGCTGTTCCTATGGCGGAATTCGGTCCCGAAGGTGCCCTGTCCCCGGTCCATCTGCAGGTTGTTGATGCATCCGAACTCGGCGTTGTCGAAGACGACAAGGTTGATCTTCTTCCCCTCCTGGATGGAGGTGGCCAGTTCGGAATGGAGCATCATGAAGGATCCGTCCCCAAGATAGGTATACACCTCCCTGTCCGGTTCGGCCAGCTTGGCCCCCAAGGCGGCGCTGACTTCGTAACCCATGCAGGAGTAGCCGTATTCCATGTGGTAGGAGCGGAGGCTCTTCGCCCGGAATACCCTCTGTAGGTCCCCGGGGAGGGAACCGGAGGCGCCCACCACGATGGCGTTCTTATCCACAACCTCATCCAGAATTCCCAGAATCCGGGTCTGTGTCAGTTTCGTCCCCAGGGCTTTGCTGTACTCTTCCAGGGCCGATGTCAGGCCGTCCCGGATTTCGGGCACGAAGCCGGGGCCGGTGTATTCCAGGGAGAAGAGACGGTTAAGCTCCCTGTCCCATTCCTCCCTGGCCGCTTTGATCTCCGTGGTGTAGGCGGACTTGTAGCCCTCCTTCTTCAGGGTCTCCCGAATGGCGGCAAGGGCCGTCTTCGCATCGCAGGTGACCCGCACCGCATCCATCTTGTAGGAGTCGAAGGAGGCCACATTGATGTTGATGAAATCCACGTTCGGGTTCTGGTAAAGCCACTTGGAGGCGGTGGTGAAGTCGGTGTAGCGGGTCCCTACCCCTATGACCAGGTCGGTCTCCTGTCCCAGGGTATTGGCGGCGAGACAGCCCGTGGTGCCCACGCCCCCCAGGTTCAGGGGATGGGAGTAGAGGGTGGCGCTCTTGCCCGCCTGGGTTTCGGCGTAGGGGATGTTGAACTCCTCGCAGAATTTGAGCATCTCCTCCGCCGCTTCGGAGTAGCGCACGCCCCCTCCGCAGATGAGCATGGGCTTTTTCTTGGATTTGATCATCCTTACCGCTTCCCGGACCATGGCGTCGGTGGGGGCGGTCCTTTCCAGGCGGTGAACCCGCTTCTGGAAGAAATATTCCGGATAGTCGTAGGCCTCGCCCTGCACGTCCTGGGGAAGGCAGACCGCCACGGCCCCCGTATTGGCCGGATCGGTGAGGGTCCTCATGGCGCCGATCATGGCGGACATGAGCTGCTCCGGCCGGTTGATCCGGTCCCAGAATTTGCAGACCGGCCGGAAGGCGTCGTTGGTGGTGAGGGTCAGGTCGTGGAACTGCTCCATCTGCTGCAGAACCGGGTCGGGCTGGCGGGTGGCGTAGGTGTCGCCGGGCAGAAGAAGCACGGGGATGCGGTTGGCCGTGGCCGTGGCCGCCGCGGTGACCATGTTGGCCGCGCCGGGGCCGACCGAGGAGGTGCAGGCGTAGATCTGCCTTCTGTGATTCTGCTTGGCGAATCCCATGGCCGCGGCGGCCATGCCCTGCTCGTTCCGTCCCTGGTGGACGATAAGATCGCCCGGATCCTCTTCCAGGGCCTGTCCCAGGCCCACCACGTTCCCGTGGCCGAAGATGGTGAAGATACCCTTGACGAATTTGTGCTCTTCCCCGTCGAATTCCAGATACTGCTGGTTCAGAAATTTCACCAGCGCCTGGGCTACGGTCATTCTTATGGTTTTCATTATTTAACTTCCTTTCCGTGTTTTAATTCGGGCCAGATGACAACATCCGGCTCCTTCAGCCATTCATGCTCTTTGACGAAATACCTGGTGGTGGGGAGCCACCGGTCGTTCTCCAGGTGGGGGATCATCCAGATGTAGTACATGGCGTATCCCGCCCCGGCCACCTGGGAGTGGGTTCGGTCCGGCACGATGAGGCAGGTATCCCCGTTCTTGACGAAATGGGGATCCTCATCGATCAGGGAGACGCCGAAGCCGCAGTCGGGAAAGTGGCGGTAGTGGTAGATCTCCGGCTGGGGATGATGGTGGGGCGGGTAGCTGGACCATTTCCCCGGGTGGTTGATCACCTCACCCAGAACCATGTTGGATTCGGGAGCGATCACCCCGTCGAAGACGGTCCTGACCGTTCTCTTCGCCGTATCGTTGAGGATCCCCCCGCCGAAAATATCGGAGCGGATATCCTCCTGCCGGTAAAACCGGGGAGCGAACTCCCGGGGATTCTTCTTTTTTTCCACCGCGATTTCCGAGTCCTCCGCCGCAATGATGGTCACGGGAATATTCCGGGGGACATGGAGGACCACGGGGTTTTCCTCAAAGCAGGACCGGCGGACCGCCTCTTCCGTCTTCCCGTCCCATTTGAACTGAACCCGGCCGCCCATGAGGAGCCAGGCCCTCTCCTTGCCCTCCTGGCAGAGCCAGGTCTCGCCCTTCTTCAGCCGGAGAATTCCGAAATCCAGGAGCATTTCCGAATGGATGCCCTCCTCTTCGGTGATTACCGTATATCCGGTTTCCCATATCTGATTCTTTATAATCACTTAAGCCTCCCTCGATCGGTGGTTTTATTATATTGTAGTATTGTCTGATAATCAAGTGTTATTTTTCAAAAATCCGTCCCCGGAGGGGCACTGTCAGGTGGACTCCCGGGGGGACAGGTGGGGGGCGATGCTGATCCGGGTCCTGGGCAGCTCCTCCCCGTTCCTTTTCTTCTGGATCTGATGGATCAGGCGCTGGCAGGAGAGGTGGGCCAGCTCATCCCGGGGCTGGTGAACCGAGGTCAGCCCGGGGTTGCTGTAACGGGCCAGCTCGCTGTCGTCGTATCCCGCCACGGCGATGTCCCCGGGAATGGCGACCCCCCTGTCCTCCAGGGCCCGCATGGCCCCCAGGGCCATGAGATCGTTGCAGCCGAAGAGGGAGTCATACCGGCCGATGCCGTCCCCCAGGCCGGACAGGGCCTCCTTGGCCGATTCGAAGGTGGAGTCGCTGTAGAGCCGTTCCACCCTGACCCCCGCATCGTCCATCACTTCGCAGAAGCCCTTCTCCCTCAGGCGGAATTCAAGGTGCTCCTGGGTCTTCGCCAGCAGGAGGGGATTCCTCCGCCCCTTCTGCAGGAAATGGGAGGCCACCTGCCTTCCCCCCTCCCTGTGGTCGGTGAAGATCACCTCCTGGTTTTTCGTGGCCTCGTCCGGGGGGTAGTGGAGGAAGACGGAGGGGACCCCATGGAGATTGAGGTACTCGATGCTCTCCTTCTTCAGATGCTCGATGAGAATGAGAAACCCGTCCACCTTGTTGCGGGATACGAGGCGGATGATGTTGTTGCCCCGGTCTTCCTGATAGGTCTGGTGGGTGATGATGAGGTCCAGATCGGCCTCTTCCAGGGTCTTGCGCAGGCTGTTGAGGAGCATGCCGTGGTAGACGTTGACGCTGACCATATGGTAGTTCTCCGGCAGGACGATGGCCACCGTACCCACCTGGCTGGTGATCATGCTCCGGGCGCCCGCATTGAATTCAAAACCCAGGTCACCGGCAATGCGGTTGATTCTCTCCCTCGTCTTGTAAGCCACCAGGGGACTGTTGTTCAGACTCCTTGATACGGTGGCGAAACTGACTCCGGCGATTTCCGCAATGTCCTTAATGGTGACCTGGCTGCCCATCTCTCTCTGTCAAAACCTTAACTGTTTGTTTAATTCGAAGGATTCCTTGCACTTGTAGGCGATCTCCGAAACCCGGGTTCCGTCGTAGACCGTGACCCCGGGCTGCCGTCCTTCCAGGATACAATACACAAATTCCTGAATCTCGTTAATATAGGAGGAACCGAATCTCTCCAGAAAGTTCTCGCTGCACTCCCGGCGGACGCCCCCGTTGTCCAGGATCTCCACCAGATTCTTCTGGGGGACCGAGGCGATGCGCAGGATGCCCTTCGTCCCGATGATCTCCGTCTCCACGTTGTATCCGTGGGGGGCGGTCCTCCCCGCGAAGAGGAAGACCATGGCGTCGTTTCCGAACTGCATGAGGCAGGAGACGTTGTCCCCGTCCTTGTACTGTCCGAATTCGGGATGGGCGTAGCATCCGCCCAGGGCGGTGACGGAGACGGGCTCCGAGTTCAGGAACCAGCGGGCCAGATCGATGTCGTGGACCGCCATGTCCAGGAACTGCCCCCCCGAATGGCCGGCGAAGGCGATGGCCCCGTCTATGAACTTCTCCGGGTCCTGGCTGTAGGAACGGAAGAGAACGGGCTTCCCGATCTCCCCGGCCATCACCTTTTTATGGGCGTACATGTAGGATTCGTCGAACCGGCGCATGAACCCCAGCATGAAGACCCTGTCCCCGTGGGCTTCCACCGCCTTCTCCGCCTCCTTGCACTCCTCCACGGTCACCCCCAGGGGCTTCTCGGAAAAGACGTGCTTTCCCGCGGCCAGGGCGGCGGCGATCTGCTTCGTGTGCAGGCCGGAGGGGGAGGCGAGGCAGACCGCGTCCAGCTCCTCCAGGGCGATCATCTCTTCGAAGCTGGAGAACCGGTGCTTCACCCCCAGCCTGTCCGCGGTTCTGTTGAGCAGATCCCCGTTCAGGTCGCAGAGGGCGGTCAGCTCGGCATGCATGATCTTGGTGGCGATATTCTCCGCATGGGCCAGGCCCAGCCGGCCCAGTCCCACCGATCCGATCCTGATCGTTCTCATGGCGATTAACCCTTCTTGGCGTTCTTGCGCATATCGATGATAACGGCTACCACGATGATCACACCTTCGGTGACCTGCTGCCAGTAGGCGTCGACTCCCAGAAGGGTCAGGCCGTTTCTCATGACCGAGAGAACCAGGGCCCCCACGAAGGCGCCCCAGATGGTTCCGATTCCCCCGGAATGGCTGGTACCGCCGATGGTGGTGGCGGCGATGGCGGTCAGCTCGTAACCGGTGGCGGCGCCGGGATGGACCGATCCTACCCGTCCGGCGAAAACGATGGCCGCCAGACCGGCGAGGAGCCCCGAGTAGGCGTAGATGGCGATGAGGTTCCGGCCCACGTTGACCCCGGACACCTCCGCCGCCTTGATGTTGCCCCCGATGGCGTAGACGCTCTTGCCGAAGCGGGTCATGTCCAGGAGGACGTAGCTGACGCCGATCATGAGAAAGTAGATCAGAACGGGGATGGGGAGCCAGCCGAAGAGCTTGCCCCCCAGGACGGTCAGGGAGTCGGTGAGGGTGCTCACGGGCTTGCCGTCCGAGTAGATCAGGGCCATGCCCCGGGCCACGGTCATCATGCCCAGGGTGGCGATGAAGGCGGGGATGTTGGTTTTGGCTATCAGGGCTCCTGAGATACCCCCGCACAGGGCGCCCACGGCCAGGGCGGCCAGGATGGGGACGATGACCGGCATGACGGGCAGGTTGGGAAAGAATTTGCCCGTGGCGTCGGCGGTCTGGGCCAGGGACGCGGCGATGACGCCGGAGAGGGCCAGAACGGAGCCGACGGAGAGGTCGATTCCCTTGGAAATGATAACGAAGGTGAGTCCCAGGGCCATGATTCCGAAAATGGAGGTCTGGGTCAGGACGTTAAAAAGGTTGGAGCGGCTCAAAAAGGCCGGCTCCAGAATGCTGATGCCTATGATCATGATGAACAGAACGAAGACGATACCGTACTTCTGCAGGATCTGCTGGGTCTTCTGGCTCCGCTCTTTTTTGCCGGGCTGGGCTTTTTCCGCAATGGTTGACATTGTTTTACTCCTCTCCTACAGCTTTACCCGTGGCGTAGGACATTAATTGTTCTTGGGTAAGATCGGGCGTATTGTCCACGACGGCCGTGACACGGCCCTCGTGCATGACCATTATCCGGTCACTCATGCCCATGACTTCCGGCAGTTCCGAGGAAATCATGACGATCGATTTCCCCTCCCCGGCCAGACGGGTGATCAGCCTGTGAATCTCCGACTTCGCCCCCACGTCGATGCCCCTCGTCGGCTCATCGAGAAAGAGAATGTCCGGATTGGTCATAAGCCACCGGGCGACCAGAACCTTCTGCTGGTTTCCTCCGGAGAGGTTCTGCACCTTCTGCATCAGGCTGGGGGTCTTCACCTGAATCTTCTTGACGTAATCGTCGCACTCGCTCTTAAGCGATTTGTAACGGATCAGGCCCACCCTGTTCAGGTATTTGGGGATATTGGTGATAGCCATGTTCAACCGCACCGAGAGCATGGGGAAGATTCCCGACATGCGCCGGTCCTCGGTGAGCAGAGCCATATGCCTGGCGATGGCGTCCCGGGGGGAGTTGATGGTCACCTCCTCCCCGTCGATGAGAATCTGGCCGGAAACCTTGGACCGGATGCCGAAGATCGTCTCTATGACCTCCGTCCTACCCGAACCGATAAGGCCGGCCACTCCCAGGATTTCGCCCCTTCTCACGTTAAAGGAAACGTCCCTGAAGAGCCGCTGGTGGGTCAGGTTGCGGACTTCCAGTTTCACTTCCCCTATCTCGCAGGGGACCTTGGGGAACATCTCGTCCACGTTGCGGCCCACCATCATGTTGATGAGCCTGTCCACGATGAGCTTGTCCGTGTCCTCCACGCCGATATAGGTCCCGTCCCGGTAGACGGTGATCCTGTCGGTAATCTCATAAACCTCATCCAGCTTATGGGAGATGTATATGATGCTCTTGCCCTGCGCCTTGAGCTTGCGCATGATGGTGAAGAGCTGCTTGACTTCCTTATCTGTCAGTGCCGATGTGGGCTCGTCCATGATGATCAGTTTGGAATCGTAGGAGATGGCCTTGGCGATCTCGATCATCTGCATCTTGGCTACGGTCAGCTGAGCCATCTCTGTCCGGGGATCCTCATCCAGATCGATCTCCTTCAGGACTTCGATGCTCATATCATACATTTTTTTATGGTCCACGAGACCGAACTTGTTCAAAGGCTCTCTTCCGAGCCAGATATTTTCCATGATAGGTCTGTGAAGTATGGGGCTCAATTCCTGATGTATCATGGAAATGCCCATATGAAGAGCCTGGGACGTATCGTAATTCTCCCGAACCTCGCCATCGTACATTATGGTTCCCGATGTGGGACTGTGTACGCCGGCCAGACAGTTCATAAGAGTCGATTTGCCCGCTCCGTTTTCTCCCATAAGCGCATGGATCTCTCCCTGTTTCACCTTAAGTTCAACACCTTTGAGAGCCTTGACACCGGGGAAGTTCTTTACAATATCCTGCATCTGCAGGAGATAGTTTTCCTCAGCCATGTTTTCTCCGATAACCGGAGCGGGAGAATTCCCGCTCCGGTGGGTAACGCGGATTCCCATCTATCCTATGGTTCCCCGGAGGGAACCCCTATGGGGAATCCTTTGATTTCTACTGGTAATCGGCCAGATTTTCCGGGGTAATGAGAACGAAGGGGATCCATACGAGGGAAACGACCTGCTCGCCCTTGAGAACCTTGTGGATCAGCTCTGCGGAACCCTTGCCCTGACCTACGGCGTCCTGAAGGACCGTAGCCGCCAGAGAGCCGTTTCCTACGGCGACCTTAGCATCGGGGATGGCGTCAACGCCCATGACGGGGATGTCGGTCCGGCCGGCGGCCTTGAGGGCTTCCACGGCACCCAGGGCCATTTCGTCGTTATTGGCGCAGATACCCTTAAGGTCGGAGCCGTATGCGGTGAGCCAGTTCTCCGTAATGGTCATGCCCTGGTCTCTCTGCCAGTTGCCGGTTTCCTTGGCAAGGATCTTGATGCCGGGGAACTTGGCCTTGGCGGTAACTTCGTTACCCTCGGTTCTCTTCAGGGCGCCTTCGTTGTCGAGCTTGCCCATGAGGATGGCCACGCCGCCCTTACCGTCAAGAAGCTTGCCCATGTACTCCATCTGCTGGGTACCGGCAATGATCTCCTGGGAACCGACGTAATAGACGTTGGCGGGGAGTTCCTTCTCCGCATAGGGGTTTCTGTTGACGAAACAGAGGGGAACGTTGGATTCGGCGGCAGCCTTAACAATGGGACCCATGGCGCTCGTGTCAACGGGAACCACGATAAGGGCATCAATTTTCTGGGCGAGAAGGGTGTTGACCAGATCCTGCTGGCGGATAACGTCCTCCTGCGCGTCCTGAAGAACCAGTTCTACATTGGCGACGCCGGCAAAATACTCCTTGGCCGCATCCATAACGTAGGTCTGAAAGGTGTCGTTAAAGTTGTTACATACGTAACCAACTTTGAAACTGTCCTTGGCCCCTCCCTTATCCGCCGATCCGTTGGCAAAAGCCACGGTAACGGCCAGAAGGGCCAGCAGTGTTACGAACAATACCTTTTTCATAAAATACCTCCATAGATTTCGCTTGCATAATTGCAAACGTTTACAATAGTGTTATTATCCTCCCTGTTTCCGGAATCTGTCAACAAAAAACTAAATAAAATTAAGTAAGATCATTTAAAGTATTATATAATAAACAAATATAGCTAGTCAGATTGTCTGATAAAAGAATGTCGGATTGTAAGATTTTTTTTAAAAAATAGGTAACGAAATATCGATAAAAAAAGCTCTAAATACAAACGTTTACAGAATTCCTCCTCCCCGGGCTGCCTAGGGAATAATAACAGGGACGGGATCATGGGCATGTCCCGCAGAACAGGGGTGAGGCGGTTGGTGTTTTGTGGTGATAAAGAGGGAACCGGTCCGGGTGTTGCGATTGGATAAGGTCCCGGACCGGTTCCGAAGCGATTGAATTATATGGAAACTATTTTTACTTCTTTCTGCTGATCCAGAGGGAGGCGTCCGAAAAGACCCCGGGGGTTTTGTCCGCGGGGATGTTCTCTCTGAGGCTCCCTCTCTTCTGTCTTTCACTTTTCCGGCGCTGCCGCCGTTCTCTAGTTTTTCTCAAATTCATCATAGGGGCATGTTCCCGTGTTTCTTGGAGGGCCTGTCCTCCCGCTTGTCCGCGATGATCTCCAGGGACCGGATCAGCTCCTTCCTGGCCGATTCGGGGGAGATCACGTCGTCCACGATTCCCAGGGAGGCGGAGGAGAAGGGGTTCATGAATTTCCTCTGGTACTCGTGCATCTTGATTTCCTTGATCAGGTCGTGATCCTTGGCGGACTGGATCTCATTCCTGAAGATGATGTTGGCCGCCCCGGAGGCGCCCATGACGGCGATCTCCGCGATGGGCAGGGTCAGGACCCGGTCGTAGCCCAGGGCCCGGGAGGCCATGCCGATGTAGGCGCCCCCGTAGGCCTTTCTGAGGACCAGGGCGATCTTGGGCACCGTGGCCTCCGCAATGGCGTAGAGCAGCTTGGCCCCGTGGCGTATGATGCCCCCGTACTCCTGCTCCGTCCCGGGCATGTAGCCGGGCACGTCCACCAGGGAGATCACCGGGATGGAGAAGGCGTCGCAGAAGCGGACGAACCGGGCCGCCTTGTCCGAGGAGTCCCGGTCCAGGGCCCCGGCGAAGACCATGGGCTGGTTCCCGATGATCCCCACGGAACGGCCGGCCAAGCGGGCGAAGCCCACCACCATGCTCCGGGCGAAGTCCCTGTGGACCTCCAGGAAACTCTCCCCGTCGAAGAGAAGGGCGATGATCTCCCTCACGTCGTAGGCCCGGGTGGACTCCCCGGGGATGATCCTGAGGATCTCCCCGGTCTCCCTGTTCGGGTCGTCGGTGCACTCCAGCCGGGGAGGGGCCTCCCGGTTGGAGGAGGGCAGGTAGGAGAGCAGTCTCTTCACGAGCCGGAAGCACTCCTCCTCGCTGGCGCAGTGGAAGTGGACGTTGCCGCTTTTGCTGGCATGGGCCAGGGCCCCGCCCAGGTCCTCGTGGCTAACCTCTTCCCCGGTCACCGCCTTGATGACCTCCGGCCCGGTGATGTACATATGGCTGGTTTTGTCTATCATGAAGACGAAGTCGGTCAGGGCCGGGGAGTAGGCCGCGCCCCCCGCGCAGGGCCCCATGATCAGGCTGATCTGGGGGATGACCCCCGAGGCCAGGATGTTCTCCCGGAAAATGCTGCCGTAGCCCTCCAGGGACATGACCCCCTCCTGGATCCGGGCCCCCCCGGAATCGTTGATCTGGATGAAGGGTTTCCCCGTCTTGAGGGCCAGGCGCTGGGTGGCGGCGATCTTGGAGGCGTGCTGCTCCCCCAGGGAGCCCCCCAGGACGGTGAAGTCCTGGGAGGAGAGCCAGATCTGCCTCCCCTCGAGGAGGGCGCTGCCCGTGATGACCCCGTCCCCGGATATCTTCTTGCTGTCCATGCCGAAGTCGTCGATGCGGCTCAGCTCGTAGGGATGGTTCTCCACGAAGCTGCCCTCGTCGGTGAGGAGCCGGATCCTTTCCCGGGCCGTATGCTTGCCCTTGGCCTTCTGCCTGGCCTGGCGGTCCTCCCCGCCCCCGGCCAGCATGGCCTTGCGCATCGTCTCAAGAAGCTTCAGGCTCTCCCTGTGGCTGTAGGGCAGTTCGGGGGACGGGTCAGTTCCCTTTTCTGACGTGCTCATCGAATAACTCCTCGTCCGAGGGCTGTCTGTTCGCGATGGGAGAGGACACCCAGGTCGTGTTGATCAGGTGCTTCCAGGTGATGTTCTCGCTGGAAATGTTCCCTCCCCAGGTCCCGCAGCCCAGGGTCAGGGTGGTGGGCATGCCGTTGGTCCAGGAACCGCTGTTGGCCAGGCAGTGGGGCTGGTTCACCATGACCCGGGACACCTTCACCTGTTCCGCCAGCTGGAGGATCCGCTCCCTCCTGGTGGTGTGGATGCCGCAGGAGTGGCCCGCCCCGGAATAGGCGGTGATTCTGTTGACCATCCGCACGGCCTCGTTGAAATCGCTCCATTTGTACAGGGCCATGACCACGGAGAGCTTCTCCCCGCTGAAGAGGTAGCCCTCTCCCGCGCCGGTCTCCTCCACGAAGAAGAAGCTTTTCCCTTCGGGGAGAGCGATGCCGGCGATGCCCGCGATCTTCGGGGCCGGCTGGGCCACCACGTCCCGGTTGAGGGTATGCCCGTCGGGCCACAGGGCCTTCTCCAGCTTACCCTTCTCCTCGGCGCTGCAGAGGTAGCCCCCTTCCGCCTCCAGGGCCTTCACCAGATCCCCGTAGATGGTGTCCTGGGCCAGGCAGGAGTTCTCCGCGGAGCAGCTGGTGGCCATGTCGAAGGTCTTGGACCGCTTGATTTTGTCGGCCACCACCTTCATGTCCTGGGTATCGTCCACGATGGTCACCGCGTTGCCCGCGCCCACCCCGTAGGCGGGGGTGCCGCTGGAGTAGGCCGTCTTCACAAGGCCGGCGCCGCCCGTGGCCAGGATCAGGTCGCACTTGGCCATGATCTCCTGGGAATTCTCCATGGTGACCTGGTCCACGTGGATGATCAGGTCCTCCGGGTAGCCCAGCTTCTTCAGGACCCCTCTCATCTTGTTGACCACCATCTCGTTCGTTTTTACGGAGCGGGGATGGGGGGCCAGGATAATGGCGTTCCTGCCCTTGAGGGCGCTCATGGACTTGAGGACCGGGGTCGCCTCGTTGTTGGTGGTGGGGACCATGGCCCCGATGACGCCCACCGGCTTGGCGATCTTGATCAGCCCCAGGGCGGGATCCTCTTCGATGATGCCGGCGGACTTCTTGCCCTTCATGTCGAACCATCCGGCCCTGACCTTGTTCATCATCTTGCCGTGCTTGCTCTCGAAGCAGCCCATGCGGGACTCCTCCACGGCCATGGTCGCCAGTTCGGTGACGAAGGGCTCCTGAACGCACACCCAGGCGATGGTCTGGCAGATCTCGTCCACCCTCTCCTGTGAGAGGAACTCTATCTCTTTCTGGGCCTTCCGGGCCCGGTCTATCAATCCGTTTACGTAATCCGACATTTTTCCTATCCTTTCTCTATCTTACTTCTTATCCGGGTTGGGCAGCATGAAATCTTTGATGATCCCCAGAAGCTCATGGTAGCCGTCGATGAATCCCCTGAGGGTCCGGGCGGTGGCGCCGTAAAAATCGAATTCCTCGGGCTTCATCGTGTAGGCCCCGTAGGCCCTGTTGAAATCGGGGAACTTATCCTGCAGCTCCTTGAGAACGGCCGGATCGACGGGCCTGTCTATGGTCACTTCCACGGGAACGTCGCTGCCGTTGAACTTCTTCTGCCAGTCGCAGGGTATGGTCTGAACGATATCGTCCCCTATGATCTGGGACCAGTGGAGATGGTTTCTGTAGGCGGCGGAGAGAAGCCGGGTCCGGAAACCCTTTTCCTTATATATTTTGTAGGCGTTCTTGAAGGCGGCCACTCCGGCCCAGTCCAGGACGCCGGGGGTCGTCACGATGCCCTGCTTGCCCGCCACGACCTTGAGCCAGTCATCCAGACGTCCGACCATGATCGTGCAGACCGGGGTCATTTTTGAAACGTCCTTTCCTTCCGCCTCCCTTCTCTTCAGGCCCCGTTCCACCGCTTCCGCCACGGCCACAGCCTGGGGTACGGTGAAACAGACGGTGGCGTTGATGTTGACGCCCCGGTAGGTGGCTTCTTCGAAGGCTTTGATTCCCGCGGCGGTGGTGGGCATTTTGACCATCATGTTAGGGGCCAGGGTACTGAACTTGACCGCCTGCTCGGCCATGGCGCCGGCGTTGCGGTAGAGCTGGGCATTGGTCTGGATGGATATACGGCCCTTGAGTCCCTTCTCCCTGTCAAAGACGGGTTTGAGGATTTCCGCTCCCTTGACGGCCATCTCTTCGATGAGCTTCCAGGCGACTTCCACTTCCCCCGCTTCGGGCATCTCCGCGATAATTTCCTTGATTCTGCCTTCCCAGAGGGGCATCTCCTTCTTAAGTACGTTGAGAACGATTACCGGATTGGTGGTGGCTCCCGTGGCGCCGTGGCCTATGGAATATTCCAGTTCCTCCACGGAACAGGAATCATTCCACACCTCCATATTGCATATGGAAACGGATTTCCTAATAGGACTCATATCACCCATATCTTATCTCCTTAATGATTATCACTGCTTGGACGGATTGTCTAATTGTATGATAATCTGTTATCAAGTATTTGTAAAGAGGAAATTTTGAAAAAATCATATTATCAGACAATATA
>QKAI01000388.1 GCA_003246505.1 Spirochaetaceae bacterium
CGGGGTAAGGGCCTGCGACCGGGTGGATCTGGAAATACGCCGGGGGGAAACCCTCATCCTTATGGGTGAAAACGGGGCGGGGAAAAGTACCCTCGCCTCGCTGATAACCGGGCGCATCCTTCCCGACGGGGGGGAGATTATTCACCGGGAAAAGAAGGGTGCCGGCATGGTTCACCAGAAACCCCAGGTGGTGGAGGATTATTCCGTCCGGGATATGGTGTTCGGAGGAAACGTTGAACTGAACCGGGGTCTTTTCATCTCTCCCGGGAGGGAGAGGGAGGAGCTGATCCGGATTTTTGAAGAAACGGGATACGACCTTCAACCGGAAGATCTCATGGGTGATTTGGCTCCCTTCCAGCATCAGCTGACCGAGCTGGCGGAGAATCTGCTCATGGGAAAGAAAGTTCTCATCCTCGATGAGCCGGAATTTCCCCGAATCCCCGAATTGCTGGCCTATCTGAAACAGAGGGGAGTCACCCCCCTCATCATAACCCACCGGGTGGAGGATGCCCTCACCCTGGGAGACAGGATCGTGATGATGGGAAAGGGGAGAATCATCATGGACAGGTCCGGGCGAGATCCCGGGCTGAGGGAGGCCCTTTTAGAGAACCTTCTTCACGGTAAATCGGAACAATCCGCCCCCACCGCCGATCTGACGACCCCTTCGAAGGGTTTTATCCGGGTTATCGCCGGTCATCACGAGAGCGGTCTCTGGGATGAGGAGGAGCGCTTGGCCCGGGAATTCCTGGGGAAAGGGGACAACGGCTATATCCCTTCCCTGAACAGGAGAAAAGCCATGGAGGCCAGCTGGACGGTGGAGGAGAATTTCATGATACACCGGCGCAGGAACTTCGCCGGGCCCCTGGGGCTGATCAGGAAAAAGGCCCTTCTTACCGAGGGCAGCGTTTCCCTGGACCGTAACGGCGTTACGGCCAGACCGGGGGACCGGATGGATCATCTTTCCGGGGGAAATCAGAAAAAACTGCTTCTGCTACGGGAGTTTCAACGAACGGGGGAGAAAATCCTGCTTTCCGAACCCTCCGCCGCATTGGACCGGGGCAATCGGGATTATCTTTATGATCTGATCTTCAAGGCCCGCAAGCAGGGGAAGGAGATCTGCCTTCTTACGGCTGACCCGGAGGAGGCCTTCGCCCTGGGCGATGAAGTGGTGCCCCTTTTCCGGGGAAAGAGGGGATCGCCCCTACGGCGGGGAGAGTACACCCTCTCCCGGCTTGTGGAATTAATGGGAGGCATCGGAACGTGAAATCGCTTATTAAGAGAAGAGGCCCCTTTCTCATCTTCATGATGATTCTGGCCTATCTGGTATCGGCCCTCATCCTCTTGCTCCTCCATCCCGATCCCCCGGCCGGTTTGCGGAGCCTCTTTCTCTCCCCCTTCGCCACGCCCATGGCCCTGGGAAACTGGCTGAACCGGGCGGTTCTCTTCATGCTGAGCGGTACCGCCGTGGTTTACGCCTTCCAGGGGGGGGAATTCAACCTGGGAGGGGAGGGGCAGATCTGCCTGGGAGGTTTGGCCACGGTGATCTTCCTGCTGCGCTTCCCCGATCTCTGGGGGCCCGCCGGTATCATCCTCGCCCTTCTCCTTTCCGCTCTGCTCGCGGGAGTTCTGGGGGGGCTCTCCGGGGTGATCAAGAATTTCACCGGCCTGAGCGAGGTCATAACCACCTATCTTTTGTCCATGGGCATCATCCATTTCTCCCGTTATTTCATCACCGGCCCCTTCAAAGATGAAAACAGCTACCTGGTCACCACTCCGGAAATCCCCCTCCGGTTTCAATTGCCCGGTCTCCTCCCTCCCTCCCATTTGAACATCTCCCTGTTTTTCGTTCTCCTCCTGGTCCTCGGGACCTATCTGTTTCTCTACTACCGGCCGGCGGGATACGAATGGAGGCTCTGCGGGATCAACGGGGAGTTTGCCTCCTACTGCGGCATCAACAGGAAACGGCAGACCCTGAAGACTCTGATCGTCAGCGGGGGCATAAACGGTCTGGCCGGTTCGGTGCTCATTCTGGGGACCAGCCACCGGGGGATACAGGACTTCTTCTCCGGATACGGATGGAACGGCATGGCCGTATCCCTCATCGGGGGAAACCATCCCCTTCTGGTCATACCATCGGCCCTGTTTTTCTCCCATTTAGTGCAGGGCGCGGAAAGGCTGAATCTGCTGGGTCAGTTCACCTACGCCCTGGACGGCTTCATTATGGCCCTGATCTTTCTCGTGGTGACATCCGGGAGGCTCCACCGTGATTGAATCCCTTTTGACCCTTACGGCTCCCCTGCTTCTGGCGGCCCTGGGTGGGCTCTATTCGGAGCGGGCGGGTATCCTGAATATCTCCCTTGAGGGGCTGATGCTCTTCTCCGCCTACGCGGCGCTCCACGTGGCATCCCTCACCGGTTCCCTGGCCGCCGGGTTGCTGGGCGCCCTGGGTGCCTCACTGGCCCTGACTCTCCTCTTCGGGCTTTCCTCTCTGGTTCTGAAAAACGACCCATTCGTTTCCGGCCTGGGGATAAACCTCCTGGCCTATCCCATGGTAAAGACCCTTTCCAAAATCAGCTACGGAACGGAAGGTACACTGAGGCCGGAGAATCTCCCCTCCTGCGGATCCCTGTTTTTTCCCGTCCTCGCCTTGCTTCTGACGGGTATCACCTATCTTTTCCTGGAAAAAACCCATCCCGGTCGCCTGATACGCCTGTGCGGCGGAAGCGAAAGAAGGCTCAGGGAGAAGGGCCATTCCCCGGAAAAGGTTAAATGGTTGGCCCTGGTTATGGGTTCCCTGCTGGCGGGATTATCCGGCGCCTCACTCTCCCTTCCCCTGGGGGCCTTTGTTCCGGGCATCTCCGCGGGAAAGGGGTGGATCGCCCTGGTGGCCGTATATCTGGGCGGTAGAAAACCCTTTGGCATTCTCCCCGCCATGCTCTTCTTTTCCCTTTTCGATCTGTGGGCCATGAACCTTCAGCATTACGGACGGATTCCCACGGATATCGTCCTGGGATTGCCCTATTTCCTGACCCTGGTCCTCACAATTCTCATTCATATTGTTAAAAATCGTGACTTCACCATTAAAAAATGGTGAAAAAGACCCGGATTTCCTGTATGATTAATGCAAAAGTTAATTAAGAATCCGATTCAAGGAGTTTTCAATGCATCTTGTCCAGCAGATCACGGATAGTCTTTTCCATCTTCTCGGTTCCCTGGGGTTGTTCCTCCTGGGTATGAGAATGATGAGTGATGGTCTTCAAAAGGCGTCCAGTGAACGGATGGAATCCATACTCAACAGTCTGACGTCAAACCGTTTCATGGCCCTGTTCACCGGTTTTCTGGTAACCGCCATCATCCAGTCCTCCTCGGCTACGACGGTTATGGTGGTCGGTTTTGTCAACGCGGGCCTCATGTCCCTCGCCCAGTCCATAGGCGTCATAATGGGCGCCAACATAGGAACCACCATTACAGGATGGATCGTATCCATCCTGGGATTCAAAGTCAGCATGACCTCCCTGGCGATACCCATCATCGGCGTGGGGATGCCCTTCTTTTTCTCCAAAGCCACCGTACGCCGCCACTGGGGAGAGGTTATTCTGGGATTCGGCCTCCTTTTCCTGGGCCTGTCCTATATGAAGGATGTCTTCCCCAAGCCCGATGCGGCGAATGTCTCATTTCTGGCGCCCCTATCGGGCATGGGCCTTCTTTCCACCATCATCTTCCTGATCGCGGGAACCCTTCTGACGGTGATAGTCCACTCCTCAAGCGCCTCCATGGCCATTACCCTCACCCTGGCCTACGGGAGCATCATTCCCTTCGAGTCCGCCGCCGCCATGATACTGGGCAGCAACATCGGAACCACCATCGATGCTTTCCTCGCAGGGCTCGGGGCGCGGCTGAACGCGCGGCGCGCCGCCTTTGTCCATATCCTTTTCAATATAGCCGGCTCTATCGTCGCCCTCATTTTCTTCAGGCCCTATCTGGCCCTGTCCCGATTCATCGTCCCCGGCGATGACATCACCGCCCAGCTGGCCGCCTTCCATACGGCCTTTAACGTCATCAACACGATCCTGTTCATCGGCTTCGTCCCCCAGATAGCCAAACTGGTGGAAAAAATCATCCACAGAACGGAGGTTCAGGACGAGGTCAAATACAAGATCGAATACGTGGAGCGGACGCTGCAGAACGTGGCCGATTTCAATATGATACGGGGGCGGAAGGAAGTGTCCAACATGGTGAACCGGGTCGAGATCATGTTCAGCCATTTTGTCACCTTCGTGAATAATCCCAAGAACAAGCTGGACGATATCCTCCAGGAGCAGAAGAAGCAGGAGGAGTGCACCGACCAGATGGAAGAGGAGCTCACCCGCTTTTTCATGCGCTGTTCCGCCGACAATCAGGATATTGACTTTCAGACCCGGGTCTCCAGCCTCATCCGCATCGTCAACGAGCTGGAAAGCATCGGCGACAGCTGCTACAATCTTCTGGTTCTGGCGAGCAAGAAGCAGGAGAAGAAAATCCGCTTCCATGAGAAGGCCTTTGAGGAGATGAGGAATTACAGCGAGGAAGTTCAGAAATTCCTTCTTCTCATCAAGGACTTCAACCTGGAGATCCCCGACGAGGAGTCCCTGCGCAAAGCCTACGAGCTGGAGAAATCCATAAACAAGCAGAGGAAGAATCTGAAGAAGCGGGCCCAGCAGAAGATGTCCGGCGGGGAAAATGTCAAAGGGGAGCTTCTCTTTATCGATATGATAAGGTATATTGAACAGATAGGCGACTATTGCCTCAATATTGCCCAGGCTTTGAAGGAAGGATACTGACGCAGGATGAAACCGGCCGGTAAGAAAGCACCTCCCCCTGTCCGGGGGAAAAAAAGCTCCGGGGAAAAAACCCCGAAGAAAATGCCCGGATTCGTTAAGTACGGGCTGTTCGTTCTGGCCGGCGCTGCGGTAGCCCTGATACTGCTGGGCCTCTATTCCTGGCTCATCGATCCCTACAAGGGTTACGGTGAACCGGAAGAGCTGCCCCCCGTGAAAATATCCGGAAAGGATGTCTTCATCACGGGTATCTCCGGTGAAGTCTATATCATCCGCAACGACAGAATGATCTCCGCCGATATCGGGGACGCCCTCCGGGAGGGGGATGTGCTGAAGGTGGTGGACCAGTCCTACTGCCAGATCCAGTTCTCCGACCGGGGCACCGCCGGCCTCGACAGCAATACGGTCATGCTTATGAAAAAGCTCGTGAACGCCCAGAAGGATATGCAGATCCGGACGGAAGTCCTCATGGGCTCCATGCTCTACCGGGTCAAAAAGCTGAGCGAGAACGACCAGTTCCAGGTGGAGTCGGACGGGGTCGTCTATGATGTCAGGGGAACGGAATTCATCGTCGTGAGAGCGGCTGACGGGGTTCTTCTCGCCGTGGAAGAGGGCACCGTGCACTATACTGTCGACGGTCAGGAGAGGGAGGTCCCCCTGGTCCGGACGGGGGAGCAGGTTTTCATCGCCAACGAGGATCGGGAGAAGGGCTCCGTCTATCCCCTGGGGGAGAGCGCTTCCCTGAGAATCGAGAACATGCGGTTCATGGGTCCTGTTTCCGTGGAGCCCGGGTCCTGGCCCGTCACGGTCATGATCGAATCCTCCCCGCCCGGGGCCGATATCTATCTGGACGGACGCAAGATCGCCAGCCATATCTTCTCCGGACTCTTCGACGGGGGAAGCAAACTGGATTTTCTGGTCAGAAAGCGGGGTTACCTGGATCAGGCTCTTCACATAGAGGTAAAAGCCGGTGAGGACAGAATCTACCTGGTGAAACTGGAGCCCGCCGGCCTTGATGACACCATAGGCGAGAGGGAAGAAACCCAGTCATTCGAGGGCATACTGAACCGTATGCAGAGCGACCACGACAAGGAGATGGAGAGCCAGCAGACCCGTTTTAACGGGGAAATCCGGATAAGGGATCAGCAGCTTCAGAACCTGAGCGACCAGAATTCGCAGCTGAACCGGGAAAAGGAAGACCTTTCCGATGAGCTGGTAAAGAAACAGGAAGAGGTGAAGGAGTTGAGAAAACTCATGACCCAGATTCAGGAACTGTCCAATCAGCAGTAAGGGAGGATCCGGTGGGAAAGGTAAAAATCATCGCCCACAGGGGCGATTCCAGGTATTTCCCGGAAAATCGTTCCCCCGCCTTTAAAAGCGCCCGCCAGAAGGGCGCCCATATCCTGGAGACAGATCTCCACAGGACCAGCGATGACAAGGTCGTCCTGAATCATGACGATACGGTGGATGACGGGTTCGGCCCCATCGCCATCAGGGGCATCAACAGCACGGATTTTCTGAAGCTCGATGGGACCCTTACCTTCGATGCCTTTCTCAGCCGCTACCCTAAATTGTCCTGCAATGTGGATATCAAGGATAAGGATCCCTGGCTCGTGGACATGACGGTCCGGACCATTCGGAAGCGCAAAGCGGGGGACCGGGTGATCGTGGCTTCCTTCTATCACTCCAATCTCCGGTATTTCCGGCGTCTCTTCCCGGATTGCCGAACCGCCATGTCCCCCCGGGAAGTGCTTTTTTTCTACTTTGCCTATAAACTGAAAATAGGGCGGAACAAACCCTTTCCCGTGGGATATATGCAGACCTGCGAAAGCTACGGGCCCTTGAAAATCGTAACACCCGGTCTCATCGAATATGCCCATTCTCGGGGCGTCGAGGTCCAGCCCTGGACGATAAATGAGAAAAAGGACATGGTGAGACTGATTAATTGGGGGGTCGACGGTATATTTACTGATGATCCCGGTTTATTGGCTGAGGTTTTAACGGAGATGGGGTTGAATGATGAAAGCGAATGAAGTAAAACATAGCCGGAAAAAAGTCTTCGTACTGGATACGAATGTACTGATTCACAGACCCGATGCTTTTCTCTCCTTCAAGGGCTGCGATGTGATCATCCCCCTCTGGGTGCTGGAGGAACTGGATAATCTGAAGCGGGACCTCCACGGCAGAGGAAAAAGCGCGCGCCATGCCATAAGAAAAATCAACGAAGTGGTGGGAAAGGGGTCCCTGCACCGGGGCGTCAAGCTGGAGGACGGGGGCATTCTGAGAGTGAGCCTCAGCTTCAGCCAGAAAATCCCCCCCGGCTTTCTTATTGACAAGATGGATAACAAAATCATTCTCTGCGCCCTGGAGCAGCAGGAGAAGGGCCATTCCGTCTTTTTCGTTTCCAAGGATATCAATGCCCGCATCAAGGCGACCGCCCTGGGCATACGGGCGGTGGATTACGAAAAGAATAAGGTGAATATCAAGTCCCTCTACGACGGGATGGTGGAGATGTCCCTGGATGAGGAGAATTTTGAGAAATTCCGCATTGACGGCTTCATGGAATATCCCGAGCCCCTTCTGCCCAACGAATATGTTGTCGTGCACAGAAAGGGACAGGGGAAGACGGTTCATCTGGGAAGATATAACTCCGGGGAGAACCGGCTGGATTTTGTGAACTCCCATCAGGAATCGGTTCTGGGTATCAAACCTCTGAATATACAGCAGAGAATGGCCTTTGATCTTCTCCTGGACGATTCCATACCACTGGTCACCATGATAGGCCGGGCCGGCACGGGGAAAACCCTTCTGGCCCTGGCTGCCTCCCTCAAGATGACCCTGAACGATAAAAAGTATTCCCGCATACTTGTGACCAGACCCATCATCCCCATGGGCAACGACATCGGCTATCTCCCCGGGGCCAAGCAGGCTAAGATGAGCCACTGGATGCAGCCCGTATTCGATAATCTGGAACTGATCATTGAATCGGGGAAGCAGCAGAATCTGAAGAGCATCGACCAGCTTCTCAACAATAAGATCATTGAGATAGAGGCCCTGACCTATATCCGGGGCCGGTCTCTGCCCCGGCAGTACATTATCATAGATGAGGCCCAGAATCTGACTCCCCATGAGGTGAAGACCGTAGTCAGCCGGGCGGGGGAGGATACGAAGGTGGTTCTCTGCGGCG
>QKAI01000386.1 GCA_003246505.1 Spirochaetaceae bacterium
CCGGTTGTTCAGGTCCTCTTTCATGGAATTGAAACGGCTCTTGAACCGGGAGTAGGGCTCTCCCTTGTCATCGTTATAGGCATCCGCCCCTCCGGGAAAACGATCTGTGGGCGCCGGCTCCAGAAAAAAAGCCAGCAGCAGATAGACAATGGCCACGGGGACGAAGGAGGTGAAAACCGCCGCCAGGATGAATCCCAAACGTACCATCTTCACGGGAAAGTCCTTCCATTCGGCAATACCCCGGCAGACGCCCAGGAATTTTCCATTTCTCGCCCTGTATAATCTCTGTGTCATAGTGCTCTCCCCTCCTGAATAATAACGGCTGTCCATCATTTTTTCATACTCTTCTTCAAGGCGGCCAGCTCCTCTTCCACCGACTCGTTCTTTTCCAGGTCGGCGAAGCGGCTCTCTATATCGGCCCCCTTTCTGCTTCCGTACAGATCGGCCTCAGCTTCCATTCTTTCAATCTGGTTCTCCATTCTGTCAAAGCGGTCCATCGCCGCCGTGGAGGAGGCCTGTCTCATGGATTCCCGGGCCATTTTCTTTTCCTGGGCATGGCGGCCTCTCTGTATCAGCTGCCGGTGCTTCTGCCTGACCTGTTCCAGCTTGTCCTCAAGCTGACCGATCTCGGCGCGGGATTCGTCCACGATGGCGGTAAGGTGCTCCCAGTCCTTGGTCAGATACTCCAGCTCGTCGCCGCACTTCTGCTTTTCCTGCAGCGCTTCGCGGGCCAGATCGTCCCTTCCCTTTTCCACGGCCAGTTTGGCCCGGCTCTCCCAGCTGGCCGTCTTCTCTTCGAAGAAGACCTTTTCCCTTTCGATCTTGGCTTTCTCCGCCATCTTGGAGGCGCAGGAGGATTTAAGCTCCACCAGGGTGTCCTCCATCTCCCTCATCATGAGGTTGATCATCTTCTCCGGATCTTCCGCCTTGTCAAGTATGGCATTGATATTAGCATTGACTATGTCCTTAAATCTTGTAAAAACACCCATCGTATCCTCCTAGCGGTGATTTTTTTTAACTCGTCTATCCCCTATAGTGCAAGGGGCGTGCCAAGTGTGAAATGATCCTTGAAGGGCTCCCCACGGGGCCATGGCCGTTCCCCATTGGTAAAAATACCAGAAAAAGGCAAAAAGGACCAGACAGCCCCGAATGCGTGAAATTAACCGTACTTTAACATTAGGATAACATATTCCTTACAGAGCCTGAGCATATTTAGGCCATAACATTAAGGAAAACAATTTATATGGCCCCCCGGGTTATATGAAAAGGAGACAAAAGATGAAGAAGATTGCCCTGATCGCCCTGACTCTGCTCATGGCCGCTGCCCTGTTCGCCAACGGGGGTTCCGAAAAAACGACCACCGCCGCTAAAGCCGAATGGAGCGGTTCCTTCGCCTTCGGAGGTTCCACCACAGTAGAACCCATCATGATTTCCGTTAACGAAGTAATGCAGGCCCGGTATCCCCAGGTACAGATATCCTACGACGCCCCCGGTTCCTCCGCCGGCGTTAAGGGTGCTATAGACGGAACCTACTCCATCGGCGCCGCCTCCCGGGAAATCACTTCCGATGAAGAGGCCGCCGGCGCTTACCAGACCCACATCGCCCTCGACGGGGTCGCGGTCATTGTCAACAAGTCCTCCGTAGGGCTGGACAACCTGGATGTGGCCACCGTGGCCAAGATCTTTGCCGGTGAAATCAAGAACTGGAAAGAGATCGGCGGCGTTGACGGGGAGATCGTCGTCATAAACAGGGACGAAGCTTCCGGTACCAGGGACTGTTTCAACCACACCGTCATGAAGCCCGCCAAAGCCAAGTTCGTCGATTCCGCCCTTATCGTAACCGGTAACGGTGATATGGTTACCAAAGTCGGTGCCACCCCCAACGCCATCGGTTACTGCGGTTTCGGCTATATCACCAAGGATCCCGGTACCAAGGCTCTGACCGTCAACAAGGTCTCCCCCTCCGAAGCCAATGTTTACAACCAGACCTACCCCGCCTGGAGATACCTGAACGTCATCACCAAGGGAGCCCCGGCTGAGGGATCCTTCGAGAAGTTCTACATCGACTATCTTCTTTCCGCCGAGGGTCAGGAAATCGTGGTGAACGAGAAGTTCATCAGACTGAAGTAATTAAAATATTACGGGATATATTTAAAAGAAGCCCGCCGTAAGGCGGGATTTTTTTTTGTTGTTTCAGGCATCCCGGGTATAGAAAATCAGATGGGAGCGGCCGTAGGTGCGGAGATCGACCTTCCTGAAAGAGCCGATCCTTTCGGGATAGGACTCCTCCCCGGGGTAGTGCATCATCAGGGTCCCCTCCGGTTTGAGGATGCCCCGTTCCTCGCAGAGCTTAAGGAATGTCTCCTTTCCTTCCAGGGGAAAGGGGGGATCGAGATGGATGACGTCATAGGCGGTTTCGCATTTTTTAATAAACTTCTCCGCCGGCATGAGAAAGAGGCGGATCTCCTCCTCCACTATGGAGATGTTATCCAGAATGACCTTCTTCTTGATGAAATCCTTCTCCACAAGATGGACCGGGGAAGCTCCCCGGGAGGCCGCTTCGATGCCTATGCAGCCGGAACCTGCGAACAGATCCAGAAAGGTGAGCCCGTGGAGATCCCCCAGAATGGAGAACATGGATTCCCTCATTCGGTCCATGGCCGGTCTGATGATTCCCTTGGGGCACTGTATCTGTCTGCTTCCGTATTTTCCGCCGGTGATTCTCATGGGGACACCATAGCATTAATCCCCCATTCCTCCAAGAACTCCCTTAACACGGTCCCCTTTCTCGGGTATAATTCCTCCCATGACGGACAGGGACAGGACAAAGCAGGAAGGATTGGGCGAGTCTGAGGAGTTTCTCCTCTTTCAGAGTCAGCTGAGCCGGGCGGCCCGGGTGGACCGTTCCGTTCTCATTATCGGGGAACGGGGGTCTGGCAAAGAGCTGGCCGCCTCCCGCATCCACTACCTGTCCCGCCGCTGGGACGGTCCCCTCGTCACCCTCAACTGCGCCGCCCTGCCCCCCTCGCTTATAGAGACGGAGCTTTTCGGCCATGAGCAGGGAGCCTATACGGGCGCTTCCGGACGTCGCAAGGGCCGTTTCGAGGAAGCCCACGGGGGCACCCTTTTCCTGGACGAGATTGGCCTGATCCCCCTGGAAGTTCAGGAGAAGATCCTCCGGGTTGTGGAATACGGTTCCTTCGAGCGGGTCGGCTCTTCCAAGCCCATAGACGTGGACGTGCGTATCGTGGGCGCCACCAACGCCGATCTCCCCGTCCTGTGCGAGGAGGGCAAGTTCAAGCGGGACCTGCTGGACCGCCTCTCCTTCGAAGTCCTCTTCATACCCCCTTTGAGGGAGCGGACCAGCGATATCAATCTGCTGGCTTTTTACTTCGCCAACCGCATGGCCATGGAACTGGAGATACGGGATAATGTGGAGTTTTCCGAAGAGGTTCTGGCCCAGCTGAACAGCTACTCCTGGCCGGGGCATGTTCGGGAACTAAAGAACGTGGTGGAAAGGGCTGTCTACTGCACCGATACCTTTCCCATTACCCGGGTGAAGTTCGATCCCTTTAAAAATCCCTACCAGGCCCGGGAGGAAATTTCCCTGGAGATCGATGATCTGAGCCGGTTCAAGGATGTCATTAAGGATCATGAGATCTCCTTTGTCCAGGCCTCCCTGGAAAAGGCCCGTTACAATCAGAAGAAAGCCGCCGAGCAGCTGGGTATCACCTACGATCAATTCCGCGGTTTATATAGAAAATACAACGATCAACTGTCCGAACCGGACTGAAGGATGGCATCATGAAAAAAATACTCATCATCGGATCCGGCGGAAGGGAGCATGTCCTGGCATCGTCCCTGGCCGCCAGCGAAAAGGTGGAGACCGTTTTCTGCGCTCCCGGCAACGGGGGCACCGCCCTGGAGGGCAAGTGCGTCAACATCCCCTTTGATTCCCTGGAGGGAATGGCCGATTTCGCAGCGAGGAACCATATCGATCTGACCATTCCCGGTGCGGAGGTATACCTCTGCGACGGGGTGGTGGATCTTTTCAGGAGCCGGGGTCTGAAGATATTCGGACCCCATAAGGCCGCGGCCATGCTGGAGGGTTCCAAGGCTCTTGCCAAGGATTTCATGAAAAAGCATGCGGTCAAGACGGCAGCCTATGAACGTTTTGACAAGGCGGCAGATGCTCTTGCCTATCTGAAAGGCACCGATTCCCCCCTGGTGGTGAAGGCGGACGGGCTGGCCGCCGGCAAGGGCGTCATCATCTGCCGGACCAGGGAAGAGGCGGAACGGGCGGTGAATCAGATCATGGTGGAGGAAGCCTTCGGGAGCGCCGGATCGGAGGTGGTCATCGAGGAATTCCTGGAAGGGAAGGAAGCCTCCATCCTGGCTCTCTACGACGGAAAGACGATCATCCCCTTTGTTTCCGCCAAGGATCATAAGAAGATAGGGGAGGGGGAGACCGGACTGAATACGGGGGGGATGGGGGTGATCGCTCCCAACCCTCTGGTCAGCGAAGAAGTTATGGCGCAGTTCGTCAGGGATATCATGGAACCCACCGTGGCGGGTCTGAAGAGGGAGAACATGGATTTCGCCGGCATCATCTTCTTCGGGCTGATGATCAACGACGGGGGTGTTTATCTCCTGGAGTACAATATGCGTTTCGGCGATCCGGAGGCCCAGACCGTGCTCCCCCTCTTCGAGGGGGACTGGTATGATTTCCTCTCCCTTTCCCTGGAGGGCCGGGCGGGGGATTATCCGGTGAAATGGAAGAAGGCCCACTCCTGCTGCGTGGTCATGGCATCCGGCGGCTATCCCGAATCCTACGGTAAGGGGTATGAGATAACCGGTTACGCCGGTCTGGAGAGCAAGGTCTTCATCGCCGGAGCGGAACTGAAGGAGAATCGGCTCCTGACATCGGGCGGCCGGGTCCTGAATGTGGTCGCCCAGGGAAAAACCCTGGAAGAGGCCCGGAAAAAGGCCTATGGGGATCTAAAAAAGATTCACTTTGACAGGGCCGCCTTCAGGAAGGATATCGGACTATAAAAAAAGGGGCGGCCCATCGGGCTGCCCCTTCCTGTCAGGAACGGCTTACCGCTTCCCGGTATCGCTCCGGATCGGCCCGGAATCCTACGATCTTGTTATCATGGGAGGTCCTTCTTATGGCTGCCGCCGCTTCCCCGATCAACTGGTCCTTGTCCAGCAAGCGGCCGTTCCGGGATGTGGCTCCTATGCGGATGTCCCTTTCCGGCTGATCGTTAATAAACAGGTCAAGCTTTTCCAGGGTTTCCACGAGATCGGAATTGGGAAGGATCATGGCGAAACCCTGATCCCCCCATTCGAATATCATATCCCGGTAGGGAAAGTCCCTGGTCAGCGCCTGTGAAAATTCCTTAAAATCCCCGTCGTTCTGAACGGACTGATCGCGAAGATAGACGAAGCTCAGATCCTCATTCTCCGAAGAAGCCCGGTCAAGTTCCTGGGGAAGCCTGTCGTCGAGGAAACTCTCCCAGCAGACATCGGTCCTGGGGGAATAGAGCTTGGGATCCACCTCTTCCTCACCCAGGAAAGGCTCCGCTGAGAGTTCGTCGGCCAGATCCTCATCGGCCATGAAATCCTCCAGATCGGGAAGATCCTCTATGTCATCGGCCTCTTCTATTTCCATGAAATTATCACTCAGGATCTCTTCGTCGGTCAGATCGCCCAGGAGATCCTCCTCCTCATCGGGAAGATCGGGCAGTTCATCGCCGAATAGATCGCCCCCCTCGTCAAGGGAATCGGCTTCCATCTCTTCGGAGAAATCCAGTGATTCCACTTCGTCGCCCTCTCCGAGTTCTCCGGAGAGGTCCCTATCTTCCCCCAACGGATCATCTCCCCCGTCTTCCTCATCGGAAAGATTCAGGTCAAGATCCATATCGTCCAGGTCATCCAGATCGTCCGACTCGCCGGGCAGATCCAGATCTCCCAGATCTTCCAGGTCATCCGACTCGCCGGGCAGATCAAAATCGCCCAGATCGTCCAGGTCATCCGACTCGCCGGGCAGATCAAAATCGCCCAGATCGTCCAGGTCATCCGACTCGCCGGAAAGATCCAGATCTCCCAGATCCTCCGAATCGTCGCTCAGGTCAAGGTCCATCTCTTCCAGGCTCTCCGCCTCATCGTCAAGACTAAGCCCCATGTCATCCGGTTCATCCAACCCTTCCCCGGTGTCCGGTTCGTCGGACAGGTCCAGGCCCATATCAAAGCTTTCATCGGAGAAACCCATCAAATCATCCCCCTCTCCCGGGGAGGGAACCTCGTCATCTTCGGAAAGGTCCACATCGTCCAGTACGCTCAGATCTCCCAGATCTCCCAGATCGTCGGGAAGACCGAAATCGTCCTCCCCTTCAGTGGAGAAATCATCGGAGGGAAAGTCCCCGGACATATCAAGATCGTCATCGGTTCCGAAATCATCCCCTGCCCCGCTTACCTGGGAAGGCTCCGGAACCGGGGGTTCGAAAAAATCGTCGTTCCTCTCCACCCTCTGGTTTTTTTCCTTTACCGAAAGGATCAGGAGGAATAGCAGGGTCAGTACAAACAACCCTGATACGATGTAAAGAACATATAGCAGCATTCGGTAGACCTTGACGGGAGACAGGGTCTCGTAAAGATAGCTGATATTGAGGGGGATGCCCTGGATGGAGACGAGGGGGGATTCCTCATGGGCTATTCCGAAAGGCGCCCGGTAGGAGCCGTCCCCGATTTTTTCCAGCAGGAACTGCTCGTTCTTCGCCAGGTTTTCCATAAGCCGGCCGTTGCGGCTTTCCAGCCGGGAATAGTAGAGTTTGTTGTCCCCCGAATAGATGAGAAGCCCCTTTATCCCGGGCTGAGTGGCGAGATACTCCTCCATGGACTGCTGAAACCGGGACGAGGAGGGGTCCCCCGCTTCCTGGAGCAGACCGCTTATTTTTTTGTTGAGATCAGGAGTCTGTTCCTGAAACTGGGAGAGACTGCCCGTTGAATCGGTATAGTAGGTATAACCGAGCCAGCCTGCCAGAAGGATCAGGGCGACGATTACTAAAAAGGAATACATGTTAACTACGGACTTCTTCATAATCTATAGTATCGAATAAAAAGGAAGGGAAGTATATGTTTTTTTCAGGAAAATCGCTCAGAAATAAGCTTTATGGTGTACCGGGCCGCCTTTTCCAGGGCCTCCGGGCCGTTCTGCTCCAGAAATGCGTATCCCAGGGGTAACAGGGTCATGAGTAGGGGCGTGGGCGGTGTATCATTCCATTCCCGGCGGGAGATCAGCCCATCCAATTCATCGGCGTACCTTTTCAGGATGTCCCGGACAGCGGGGAAGGGGATTCCGTCGGGGGGCGGGGCAGGACAGACTTCGGGGAATTCGATTTCCCAGCGTCCCCCATCCTCCCTGGCGACTCGGGCCGATTTCTCCTTCAGGTACCGGAGAAGACTCCCCTCGTAGCTTCGGAGCAGGGGGGACTCGTAACGGCGGCTTTTTTCCAGCACAAAGGAGAGAAGCCGGTTCAGATGGGGGTCGAGGCGGCCGCTCTTCAGATTATGCCACTCCGTGAAATAACTGCCCCGGCAGTAGGGCTTACCCCGGGGATAGGAAAAATCCGCCCCCAGAAGTGTTACTCTATTAAGGCCGCAGGCTTCCGCCAGGGACAGGGCCGTCTGTGTAACATTGCCCCCCGCTGTTAACGGGAGGAGTGTGAAATCCCCCCGGCTGGAGAGATAGCGGCAGAGGGGATGGGGAGATCTAATATAGAGAATCTCATGGTTCAGTTCCAGGCGGGGCACGGGAGAGCCCCAGTCGGCGATGAGGAGACAGTCGGAAGGGAGTCTTTCCATAAAGTGAAGGTATCCCACTGCCTGGGGGTCGATGGTCAGCACCGCCTGGGGGTGAAGACCCATCTTCATGAGGGCGGGAAGGGCCGTATCAACGGCGAGGAGGAGGGTTTCGGGGGATCTTTCCGCCATAAGCGGGATAT